>CAYGNU010000178.1:0-8497 GCA_964351175.1 uncultured Roseivirgaceae bacterium
GAAACAGGGAAACTCTCCCGAGCTGGCTGGATAAAATCCGGCTTTTTTTATTTTACGGCAGTGCTAAATTCAATCATAAAAAAGCAGGCTTCAAGCCTGCTTTTTTATTTCAACTATATATTTAATAATTAACCAATAATTATTCTCTTTATTTACCATCCATAGTTTGAGTCTCGTTTTCACCAAGCGAAAAGGAAATTGGCAAAATAATTCTTTGTTTAACAGCAACTCCTTTTTGTTTTGGTGCTGTCCATTTGCTTGAAGCGCTTACCGCATCGATAGCTGCCTGGTCGCAACCAGCTCCAATTCCTTTTACTGCAGTTACTTCTGTAATTTCACCAACTTCATTAACAATGAACTGGACATATACCTTTCCTTGAACTCCGGCTTTTCGTGCTTGTTCAGGATATTTCAATCGCTTTGCTATACGCTCATAATAAGCCTGATAACCTCCTTCAGGAGTAGCAGGTTCATCAACAATTGTAAATGCTTCTGAAGCTGCCGCTGGATAATGTTGCTTCAGCTTTTGGAAGTTGCCTGATCTGTCTAAGAACATTCCAATTCGTTTGTTTTCTTCAGACTCCTTAAAGACGTGCATACTCATAATGCTTTTTGGGTCTATATTTTTAAGGTTTTTAACCTCTTCTTCAGACTCTATGGCAACCTCCATGTACACAATGTCAGCTGTTGGGAACTTAGTAACTAGCCCCTTGTATTCATCCGTCAGGTCAACAGGTACTTCCATTTGTGATCCAGTTTCCATTACTGTGTCAAGATCTTGCATTACTTCATCATTACAGCTTACTATTACGGCCATGGTTAACAAAACAGGCAGCGTTAGCGCCATTTTCCAACTTTTAACTTTTTCTTTAATGGTGGTAATCATTTGTATTCGCTTTAGGGTTTTAGATTTATTAAAATGGTGTCCAATACTTAGGTGGGCTTGATTTAATGCCATTTTGGCTAAAAGACTTCGATATTCCTCTGAATCAGATACCGATACTACTTTTTCATCTGCCAGATATTCATGAATATCCTGTATCTCTCTGCGTATGTACCATGCCAGAGGATTTATCCAACAAAGTATTTTTGATGTTTCGAGTAGCATTATATCCCATGAATGCTTTTGTTGAATATGGGCCAATTCATGATTGACAACCCGTTCTTTTTCGGTGTCTGATAAGTTTAGTGTATTATCAAAGAAAAGCAGGTTAAAGAATGAAAAGGTAGGTAAGGTGCCATTGGTCTCTACCCAAATAATACCATTATCCTTTTTAATGTTGGTCTTTTTAGAAAAGGTAAACCAAACCACCTGCATAAGCTGAAATAGAAAAAACTGAAGTAACAAACCAGCTATTACCCAATAGGTGATAGAAGAGATCTGCCAATAATTAGTGACTGTTTCTATCTCCAAAACATTAACGGTTTGTTCTCCAATTACTAACTCTGGTAAGATGGTAATAGGCAGTTCGTTAACGGGAACATTACCAACTATCATAGCGCCCAACTTTAATAATGGGGCCAGTAAGGCAATAATGGTAGCTGATATCAAATAATATCTTCTAAATTTAAAATCAGTCTCCTTTCTAAGGAGAAAGAAATAAAGCCCTCCAAAGAGTAAGATGCATACATTTACTTCAAGTATATAAGTAATAAAATTATTCATTGTCTTCAGGTTTTATGTCTCCTTTTACATGTTTCATTAACTCTTCAACCTCCTTGATATCCATATCATTTTGTTTGGCAAAGAATGAAACAAGATTTTGAAATGATCCCCCGAAGTATCCAGAGAGGAAGTTGTTGAGGTAGAATTTACTGTAATAGTCTTTAGCCACAATAGGGAAGTACTCATGGGTTTTACCATAAGCTTTGTGATCAACAAATCCTTTTTGTTCAAGGATGCGAACTATAGTAGATACAGTGTTATAAGCGGGTTTTGGTTCTGGCATTTTTTCAATTATGTCTTTAACAAATGCTCTTTTCAACACCCAAAGTATCTGCATTACTTGTTCTTCAGCGCGGGTTAGTTCCTTCATAGTGTTATAAATTATTTTACAAAACAAGTATAAGTCTTAATAATTAGTTTAAGAACTAAAATAGTAGTTATACAACTAAAATAAATTTAATCAGGGTAATTTTATATGTTAATTAACCGCTTAGGGGGATTTTACTGATACTGTGTAAAAGCGTAGGATATAATATTAGCACCCATTTTAAGTGCTTCTAAGCGTTTAGACGCTGGATCGTTATGAATGGATTGATCTTCCCAACCATTACCAAGATCACTTTCGTAACTGTAAAAACATACTAATCTACCTTCGTAAATTATTCCAAATCCTTGTGCCGGTTTTCCATCATGCTCATGAATCTTCGGTACACCGCTTTCAAAATCAAATTTTTGATGATAGATAGGATGATCAAACGGCAGTTCAATAAACTCGAGTTCAGGGAACACCTTTTTCATCTCAAGTCTTATGAATTGATCTAATCCATAGTTATCATCAATATGAAGAAATCCACCTGCCTCAAGATAGGTTCTGAGATTTTCTGCTTGACTAGGCGAGAACACAACATTTCCATGCCCGGTCATATATATATAGGGGTATAAAAACAGCTCTGGGCTACTGATGTCCACTACTTCGTCTTCCTCATCAAAATTAGTGTTCAGCTGCTGATTACAGTATTTAGCCAAGTTAGGAAGGGCAGTTTTATTTGCGTACCAATCTCCACCACCATCATATTTAAGTTTTGCTAATTTAAGCCTTACCTGACCATGTGCAGAGGCAGATATGATAATAAGTAAAAATAAAACTGACCTTCTCATACTTCAAATAAACATAAAATGACCTAATTGTTTTTTTAAATACTGGTAAGAATGTTCTTATTTTGAACTAAACATTCATCTCTTGGACTCAACAAGCATTTTAATAAACATACGCAAGATTCTTCGCTCTGTCAATCTAGAGTCTAAACGCATCCAAAAGGAATACGGTATTAGCATACCGCAGCTTTTGACATTAAGTTATTTGAATAATCAACCTGAGTTCAAGGCTACACATAAACAGATGTCAAGTTATCTAAATCTAAATTCTAGTACCATCAGCGGTATTATCTCCAGAATGGAAAAAAAGAATTGGATTGCAAGAACCCAAGATGCCCATGATCGTAGGGTTAGCTATATAACATTAACAGCTTTTGGCCAAAAACTATTGACTGAAACACCTCAACTGATGCATGAACAGCTTTCTGCCAAATTAGATAATACCCCTCCAGAAAAGGTACGTGAGTTGGAGTCGGCCTTTA
Source organism: uncultured Roseivirgaceae bacterium (assembly GCA_964351175.1). Lineage (GTDB taxonomy): Bacteria > Bacteroidota > Bacteroidia > Cytophagales > Cyclobacteriaceae > Fulvivirga. Next base: position 3,304 of record CAYGNU010000178.1, read on the forward strand.
ATTTACTTATTGAGTTTATGGGCATCAAGGATGTTGATGCATCCCCATTGATTACAATAGACGAAATCAATTCTGATATTTAATTCCTACACGAACTATTTTTACATAATCCTATATAGACCATCCATAAATGGATTAATTAACCTCATCTTCCTACCTTTTCACCAAATTATGTTCTATAGAAACTAATTAATGAATGCATATTATTGATTTGACAATTTTTGTCATTTACATGCTTGTGATGTTGGGGGTAGGGTTTTACTTTCTCAAAAAAAATAAAAGTACTGATGATTATTATGTTGGAGGCCGAAGCATGGGCTCTTGGCATGTTGGTTTGTCCGTTGTTGCCACTGATGTAGGTGGTGGATTTTCCATAGGTCTTGGGGGGTTAGGTTTTACCATGGGTATTTCAGGTTCATGGATGCTTTTTACCGGATTAATAGGAGCTTGGTTAGCAGCTGTATTTTTAATCCCCACCATTAGCAAACTCTCTAAAGAGATTAATCTACTCACATTTCCGCAGGTATTTGGTCATTTTTACGATAAGAAAGTAGCTCTACTAGCAGGTATCATTTCTGCCATTGGATATATTGGTTTTACAAGTTCGCAAATACTGGCAGGCGCAAAACTTGCATCTGCTTCATTTATCAGTTTAGATATAAATAGCGCACTCATTATCATGGGTGTTATTGCTATAGTCTACACCGTAATGGGTGGGATGAAGGCCGTAATATACACTGATACCATTCAGTGGATCATTCTTATGAGCGGACTGATATTTATTGGTATTCCGTTGGGATATTACGCCATAGGAGGCCTGGACGAAATCAGGAGTACTCTTGGACCTGAATTTTTATCTCTTAGTAATATAGGGTGGCAAACTTTTGTTAATTGGGGAATAACAATTATTCCAATCTGGTTTGTGGGAATGACTTTGTATCAACGAATATATTCGTGCAGAGATGAAAAACAAGCTAAGAAAGCATGGTTTATAGCAGGCCTTTTTGAATGGCCTATTATGGCGTTAATGGGTGTATTGCTTGGACTTTTTGCAAGAGTAGCAGCGGAACAGGGTATGTTTGCTGATCTTGGCTATGGCGATGTGTCTTCTATGGATGCAGAGCTTGGTTTGCCGTTGTTATTGAGATCAATTTTGCCAGTAGGATTGATGGGATTAATGATGTCGGCCTATTTTTCAGCGATAATGTCTACAGCAGATAGTTGTTTAATGGCAGCATCTGGTAATTTACTTACCGATGTATTTGGTAAATGGTTGCACATTAATCAAGCTGATTCTAAGGTATTAAGATCAAGTCAATGGCTGACTTTGATAATAGGTGTGGTAGCCCTTGTTTTAGCATTATTCATGACAGATGTTCTTGAGCTAATGTTATATTCTTATGCCTTTATGGTTTCAGGGCTTTTCGTACCCATTATAGCCGCATTATTTTGGAATGGAAGAAATGGTAATGCTGCTTTTGCCTCTATGCTAGTTGGGGGAAGTACTACATTAGTCTTAATTCTGAGTGGTATTGCGTTACCATTTGGGCTTGATGCCAATATTTATGGAATACTTGGCTCACTAATTACCTACATAATTGTAAATAGATTCGTATCTTATAATAAATAAAACATGAACGATATAAAAACTAAAATTGAATATAATATTCTTAGACCAGCTGCAACTGTCGGAATGGTAGAAAGAGATGAGATAGCCTCTTTTCTTGAAGTTCATTTGGATGAATATGGTGATGAGAAAAGTGATATTGCTAAATGCATAGATTATGCTCTAAATTCTGGCGTTACACCAGGTGGGTTCATCGTTACTGCAAGAGATAGTGGGAAAATGGTAGGTGCAGTAATAGTGAACAGAACTGGAATGAAAGGTTATATCCCTGAAAATATTCTAGTATATATTGCCATTCATAGTGGTTATAGAGGGCAGGGTATAGGTAAGCAGTTAATGCTGAAGGCCATTGAACATGCTGATGGTGACATTGCACTTCATGTGGAGCCAAATAACCCAGCCAAGTTGCTTTATGAAAAGCTAGGGTTTACTAATAAGTACTTAGAAATGCGCCTTAAGAAATAGACAGTGGAAACAATAAATATTGGGCCACTATTGGCTTTGAGGCATCAATTGCATCAAAACCCAGAATTGTCAGGTAAAGAAGAAAAAACAGCCAAGGCAATTGCAAGTTTTATAAAAGACTATAATCCTGACGAAATAGTTGAAGGGTTAGGTGAAACAGGTGTACTGGCTGTCTTTAATGGGGTTCAACCGGGCCCAACAGTAATGATTCGCTCAGAATTGGATGCTTTACCTATTCAGGAAATTAACGATGAACTTCCTTATAAGTCCCTTATTGATGGAGTTAGTCACAAATGTGGACATGATGGACACATGACTATGGTAGCAGGGCTTGCCAGCCTTTTAAAGGATAATAAACCATCAAAAGGGCGAGTAATCTTATTATTTCAGCCTGCAGAAGAGACTGGAGAAGGCGCTCAGCAAATAATGAGTGATTCAAAGTTCTCCAACTATCAACCAGATTTTATATTTGCACTTCATAATTTACCGGGGTTCAAGGCTAATCAAATTTTAGTCAAAAATGAGGTGTTTTCGGCAGCATCCAAAGGCCTTATAGTTAATCTGGAAGGTAAAACATCGCATGCTGCTGAACCAGAAAATGGGTTGTCTCCAGCAAAAGCACTTACTGAAATTGTTAACCAATGGAGTGGCATAAACAATACGAATATGCCTTTGAAAAGCTTCGGGATTACAACGGTAGTTCATGCTCAATTAGGCGAGAGAGCCTTTGGTGTTTCACCAGGCAAGGCACATGTGATGGCGACACTCCGTACTTATGATGACAATGACTTACAAGTCATGACCGATAGAGCATTAGAAATTGCGCATCAAGAAGCTAAAAATTCAAAGCTAAAAATCAATCATAATGAAACAGAAGTGTTTTCTGCAACTATTAATGATGCTTCATGCGTTGAGTACATTAAAGAAGCAGCTAAGGAACATCAACTGGAATATACTATAATAGATCAGCCTTTTAGGTGGAGTGAGGATTTTGGTCTATTTACTCAAAAGTATAAAGGCGCCATGTTTGGTCTCGGAATTGGGGATGATAAACCAGATCTTCATAATCCTGATTATGACTTCCCTGATGCCGTCATTCCTACTGGTATTAAAATGTTTTATTCAATCATAAATCAAATATTAAACAATTGATTACCAGCCCGTCAAAAATATACTTAAGCCAATCTTCATTGGCCAACAATTTAGATTTTATCAGACGACAAGTTGGAGATGATGTTTTGATCTCATCTGTCGTGAAAGGCAATGCATATGGTCATGGAATAGCACAGTTTGTTCCAATGGCCGAAAAGTGTGGTATTAGGCATTTTTCTGTTTTCTGTAGCGATGAAGCTAATCAGGTCAAAGAAGTAAGCACCGAAAATAGCAATATCATGATCATGGGTAATATTGCTAATGAAGACCTTGCTTGGGCGATTGAAAATAGCATTGAATTCTTTGTTTTTGAATTTGATCGACTCACTGAAGCAATAGCCGTAGCTAAGACTCTGAATATCAAGGCTAAAATTCATATTGAGGTCGAGACTGGTCTTAACAGGACGGGTTTTGATAAAAAGCATCTCGATCAATTGGCTGAAATGTTACTCGAAGGTGCTGATCAGCTTTCATTAGAAGGCGTTTGTACACATTTAGCGGGAGCAGAGAGTATAGCAAACCATGTTCGCATAAAGAAACAGTTGAGTAATTATAATCAGACTGTTAAGTGGCTTAACAAAAAGGGTATTTATCCGAAAATGAGGCACACCGCATGTTCGGCAGCTGCAATGACCTATCCTAAAACAAGAATGGATATGGTTAGAATAGGTATTTTACAATATGGATTTTGGCCCGGGCCTGAGACTTTTATTCATTTTTTAGGTAAACAGAGGGTTGAGTTTAAACAAGAACCACTTAGGAGAGTTATAAAATGGAAGAGTGCTGTTATGAGCACTAAAAATGTTTCTAGGGGTGAGTTTATAGGATATGGCAATAGTTTTTTAGCGCATCAGGATATGCGCGTTGCTACTGTTCCTATTGGCTATTCACATGGATATAGTAGGGTTCTTAGTAATCAGGGTAGGGCACTTGTAAATAATATGAGAGTTGGGGTGATAGGTTTGGTTAATATGAACATGATTATGCTCGATGTAACCGAAGTTGATGTGTCAAAAGGTGATGAGGTTGTTCTTATTGGAGGTGAAAATGGTCTTGAAATATCAGTCGCTTCTTTTGGAGAATTGAGTAATCAGTTGAATTATGAATTGTTAACCAGATTACCCTATCGAATTCCACGAATAATAACAGAATAAAAAATGGCGTTTTTAGAATTATATAGATCAAGACTACAACATAATCATAAGTTTTTAAAGAAGCTCTTTGATGAGCGAAATATAGAATGGGGAGTAGTAACAAAAATACTTTGCGGTAATAAGAGCTTTATTAAGGAGGTGTTGGATTTAGGTATTATGGAGGTCCATGATTCTAGAATAAGTAATTTAAAAACAGTAAAGAGTATAAATCCAGAGATACAGACAGTGTATATTAAACCTCCCGCTAAAAGGAGTATTTCTAAAATCGTTAAGTATGCAGATGTTAGTTTTAACAGTGAATACGCAACAATAAAAATGCTTTCTGATGAGGCTGTTAAGCAGAAAAAGCTACATAAGATTATCATTATGATAGAGATGGGCGATTTAAGAGAAGGTGTTGTTGGTGAAAATGTCATTGAATTCTATAGTAGTGTGTTCAAACTTCCGGGTATTCAAATTGTAGGGCTTGGTACAAATTTAAATTGTCTTCATGGTGTGATGCCATCTCAGGATAAGTTGATTCAGTTAAGCCTTTACAAACAGCTTATTGAAGTTAAATTTGACAGAAAGATACCTTGGGTGTCAGGAGGTACTTCAGTAACTATTCCATTGCTCTTAAAAAATATGCGTCCGATGGGCATTAATCATTTTAGGGTAGGTGAGATATTATATTTCGGATTGAACCTTTTTACCATGAAAACGGTGAAAGGTATGAAGGATGATGTCTTTAAACTGCACACTGAAATTATTGAGTTAAGCGAGAAACCTAAAGGTCCAATTGCTGAGTTGGCAGAAA
>CAYGNU010000179.1:0-8458 GCA_964351175.1 uncultured Roseivirgaceae bacterium
CACCCCAGTCATCAAACCTCATGTTCGCGGCCCGAAAGCCCATATCATCGAGCATATATAGAACAGCAGCGGTCATCAATGGAGGCCCACATAGGTAGTATTCTACTTCTTCAGGATCATCATGATCTTTTAAATAATTATCGAATAATGCCTTATGAATAAAACCAACATATCCATCGCCTTCTTTGTCATCAAGAGATTTTTTAATCTTCCAATTATCTTCTTCTAATGGCTCAGAAAGAGCTATGTTGAATTGGAAGTTAGGAAAATCATCTTCAATCTTTCTAAAGTGATTAGTGTAGAATAATTCCTTTTTAGATCGACCGCCATACCAGTATGATACTTTTCTACTAGATTTCTCAGTATGGAACAGGTGAAAAATCTGAGCTCTCAAAGGAGCCATTCCAGCACCCCCACCAATGTATATCATTTCTCTGTCGGTTGGGTTAATTGCAAACTCACCATAAGGACCAGAAATAGTCACTTTATCACCTGGTTTTCTTGAGAATACATAAGAAGAACAAATACCAGGATTTACATCCATCCATTTACCAGCATCTCTATCCCAAGGTGGAGTAGCAATACGAATGTTCAACATTACTATGTTACCTTCCGCTGGGTGATTGGCCATAGAATAAGCTCTAAAAATAGGCTCATCATTTACCATTTTTAGGTCCCAAAGATTAAAATTATCCCAATCCTCTTTGTATTTATCATCAGGGTGACCTAATTCAGGTTTAGGTGTGATATCCATTGTTTTGAAGTCAACTTCAATAGCTGGAACATCAATTTGCACATATCCACCAGCCTCAAAATCCAAAGTTTCACCTTCTGGCAATTTCATTACGAACTCTTTGATAAAAGTAGAAACGTTGTAGTTCGACTGAACTGTTGTTTCCCATTTTTTGATACCGAATATTTCTTCAGGAATTCTGATATCCATATCCTGCTTCACTTTTACCTGGCAAGAGAGTCTTACTTTTTCTTTCTGCTCTGCTCTACTAAGGTGGCCTACTTCCGTAGGTAAAACGTCACCACCTCCTTCTTCTACTATACACTTACACATGGCGCAAGTACCGCCACCACCGCAAGCTGATGGCAAAAAGATTTTTTGCGCTGAAAGAGTTGTTAATAACGTTGATCCTGCAGTGGTAACAATAGGATTCGCAGTGTCACCATTGATGACAATATTAACTGGGCCTGACTGCACAAGCTTAGATTGTGCAAAAAGCAATATCAATACTAGTAAGAGTATGATAATGGTAAAGGCGACTATTGAGGTAATAATTACTGTATTCATTGAAATTATTCGATTTCTTCAGTGAAAAATTGTCCTTTGTTTTAAGGACTACAAATATATTGAGTAAATGTTTAAATCTATAATGTGAAGATTTAAAATTTGGACAATAAAATATTCAAAGTAAGGTCTATTGATATTTGGAAAGTGTGCTTAATTCAGCCTTAATAAATGCTTTCCATCGAGCTTGTTCCAATTTATTTTTTGAATGGTCAGATTCTTCATCGTATAACGCCTGCATTATTGCTCGTTCTTTGTTGATTTTGTTAAATATTTTTTCAATTTCTTTTTTGTGAGCTTTGCTAAATTTCTGCTCCAGAAATGCCTTTTTTAGTTTGCGGGCATGGAGTTCGGAAATATCAAAATGTAGCTGCTCATGTTGTAATAGTAGTTCAGTCTGTTTTTGAGCTTTAATCCAAGACTGCTGGGCATTGAAGAATGAATGAACTTCAAAATTCACGTGAGATGAATTGCCCTTGTTCGTAAGAGAATAGGTGTACCTCACTCCAGAATTAGCTTCTGCGTCATATGGACTTGATGGGTTCGGAACGGCTTTAAAGTCAGTCCAATCTATGGTTCGATCTTTTTGCCAAAAAATTATACCATCATATTCTGATGTGGTAAGATTGGCAAAAAAGATAAACAAAAGAAGATTGAACATATATTAACGGATTGGGCTGATGAAATTGCAAATTTTTTAGATTATAATCAAGCCCATTTATGTGCCAAATGATCAAATTAATTTTGATGTAAGAAATTCAGAAACTATGCCTGAAAACTCATTCTCATTTCTAAAATTGATCAAGGAAAAATTTATTAAATAGAGGTTAATCTCGAACTTTTATTAATATCCTTCCTCTTTTAGTCTATCAGCAATCTTTTGGCCAATTTTCATTCCCCATTCTTGTCCAGCTACCATTGTTTCCTGAGTAATTGATGGAGTGAGATCGCCAAACTTTTTTCCTGTAGGAGTATTATAAAAATTTATAATATCATCCAGCTCCTTTTCGGTAAGGTACTTATTGTATACTGGAGCGATAAGTTGAACTAAGTCATCTATTGAGGTAGTTAGCATTTCTTTCTCAAAGTCATCCCAAAATTCTTCAGGGACATTTGATTTTGAATTTTTAAACTGAGATAGCATCATATTAACTGCTGACTTAAATGCTTTTTCTCCGCCATTGAGTTCTATCAACGTTTTCAATTTAACATTAAAAGAATCTGATTGAGAAAAAGAAATTTGGTTTGATAAGGTAAGAAAAAGGATAATTATCAAAATTATTTTCATAAGTCTTCTATTTCGAGTTTAATACACTATCGATTTTAGGAATAAACTCATCTGTAAGTTCATTTGGGATGGGAACAGTTAGATTATAATGAGCTATTTTCCAACCGTTTTCAGTTTTGTTTAGTACACCTGTCCCTCTGCTTGGGCCTAAGTTAGGCGTGTCTAGTTCTTCATCAAACCAGGCCGTTTTGCCATCTTCTGAAAAGAAAACGTAGCGCTTCACCGCTGTGAAATTCCATGCTTTTCCTCTGTCAAAGAAAGGTTTGCTCCAAGGTTTAAAAACAGCAACCGTCCAGCGTTCAGTAGCATCTGTACCCATAAAAATGGAACTATCGGATTCGAAATAATCAAAGTATTTTTCGAAGTTAGCATCAGCGGCAGCCTTATGCCATGCATCCATAACTTCATCAACTTCTGCTCTTGTTGGAGTTTCATCAACCTCTACTTTAGCTGTACAAGCAGAAATGGCTATTAAGACTAACAATATGTATTTTCTCATTTGATTACTCTTTTGTTGACTCATATCCTTTATTAATTCCTTTTTCAATAGCTGGTATACCTTTGCTCATCCATATTGGTTCGGGAGAAGCTTTTAGGTAGTGATCGAAAAATTGAGCCATACGAATATTAAAGTCTCGGATGTTTTCATATTTGGTAGGCCAATGTGGTTCACCATTATAATTAAGCATCCAAACAGGTTTTCCTAACCTACGTAATGCCATATAATATTCTATGCCTTGATACCACGGCACATGACCGTCAGCATCATTATGCATAAGTAATAAAGGGGTATTGACTTTATCGGCTGAAAAAATAGGCGAGTTCTCGATGTATCTCATTGGGTATTCCCAGAGCGTACCACCAATTCTAGTTTGGGAGTGCTCATATTGGAACATTCTGCTTAGACCTGTCCACCAACGAATGCCACCATAGGCACTGATCATATTAGATACCACAGCACCAGCTTCAGCACAAGCGAAAAGGTCTGTTTTGGTTACTAAATAGGCCACTTGATATCCGCCCCAACTGTGACCCTGAACGCCTAAACGCTCTTTATCAACAAAGCCTTTTTCAATAAGAGAAGTAACACCCGGTATAACATCGTTGTAGCAACTTTCACCAGGGTAACCAATTCTATAAGTAATGTTTGGTATGAAAACTATATATCCTCTACTGGCGTAGAAAGTAGGATTAATGATTGACCTAATCGGTACGGCTCCCCAGTGCCTATTAAGATTATCTGAGTTTTTTTCATAGAAATAGGTGATCATCGGATACTTCTTGTTGGGGTCGAAATTTTCAGGTTTGTAGAGTAAACCCTCTAAAGCTTCACCATCCAAAGAATTCCATTCGTAAAGTTCTACTGTTGCCCAGTTGTATTTTGACTGCTGCGGGTTAGCTGTGCTAAGTCGGGTATTTTTTTTGAAAGAATAATCTGTGGCATAAAGATCTGGATAGTCAACCTGATTACCTTTTTGATAAATGATACTTTCTGCATTTTCCGCCTTCAAGACTCCTCTTAAATCTGCACTTTCCATCATCAACGATTTAGGAGCACTAAACTTTTGCATACTAGCTAAGCCTGCTTTTTTATCGGTTTCCTGAAATACTTCCAGAAGCATGTAGTAGCTATTGATTGCTTCTTCATCACGATCTAAATCAACATAACGATAAACACTTTTTGAGTTCCTTCCAGAAGTAAGCTTTTGGGGAGCAGCACTATTATCTGGAGATAGTTTCCAAATATCATAGCGATCATAAATAAGGAATTCTTGATCTCCCTCAGTCCAGCCTGCTGCACCATATTGAGAAGGGTAGTTTGGATGATCATCCAATTCATCAGCTAATGAAACTGTAATTTTATCCGTTAATAAATAGGTCTTTTTAGACTCATTGTCATAGCTAGACCATGTAGTGTCCTCGGCATTATACCAATATAAATATTGACCTTCCGCAGAAATGGAGCCTTGTCCTCTTAGGTCTTGAATAGCCAATGTTGCTTTACCTGTTTTTAAGTCAATACTGTAGAAATCATTACGTTGTGGGAAGCCCTCCCAGGTTAAATATTTTTGATAAGGAAGATTAGAAATGCCTATGGCATATTCAGCATCACCATGATCAGGTACTTCAATTTCAGGAATATCAAGGTGACCTAGTTGTACAATACTTTCATCTATCAAATTATAATAGGCCTTATATGATTTCTTTTTATCGGCTTCAGCTTCAATGTTTTGTTGTGTGTGAAGCCTTCCATTTTTGTAGTTCCATATTTCTACTTGAATGATTTCATCCGCCAGTAAGCTAGTATCCTGTACAATTGGCTCTGGTGAACTACCAAAAAATATTCTGGTGCCTTTTCTTGAGAACTCCAATTTACCGTTCTGATTAACTATCCACTCTGATGGGAGACCTGCGGCTCCCTTTTTGGCAACAACTACTGCACTATCCTTGCCCTGTGACCAGTATCGCATTTGATAATCACGCATTAATGCTTTTGTGGTGTCAAGGTCAGCAAGAAAAGCCGCTTGCAGCCCATCTTCTGACAATGCTAATTGAGCATATTTTCCTTTTGCTCTACATAAAGGAAGGCTGCTGCCATTAGTATTTTGATAATAATAGACTCCTTCATTTATAGTTGAATCTTTTCCAGATGTATGATAAATGAAATTTGCTCCGCGTTTTGCCAACTCAAAATCGGTTACATAAAATAGTGTATCCTTTTCTTTTGAATTTAAATCCATCACCACCAAATGGTAGCCATTGTCTTTACTTACTTTCTTTTCTTTCTTCTTTTTTGGTTTGTCTGCCTTTTTAGTGGAGTCTTTAGGCTCTTTTTTTGGAAGTTCAGGTTCCAATTGGAAAGCGAGCATTCCTGGCCACTCTTTGGGAAGTTTATAAGATTTAACCCTTGCATATTTTTCAACAGTTTTTGTTGAAATATTAAAAATTCCTAATGAATCTTTAGGCAGCTTATCGTCCTTGGTTTTTATTCTCTTTAATGCTCTTACCGAATCTATTGCAGGCTTAATCGTAAAAACTACATACTTTGAATCCCATGTAATGCTTGAATTTTCAGCTCTTGGAATGGAAGCCAATTCCTTACCATCAGTTCCAACTATTTTCATGGTTTGATCTCCTTTACCTGGAACAAGATGATAGACAGTTATTTTGCCATCGGGAGATATCTTAGTCGAAGATATTCGATTCCAAATATCAAAATCATCGTGATCAAGAGGTGTTTTTTGTGCTTGAAGTGTAATGGCGGTAAGCATCAAGACTAGTAAAAGGATGTTTTTCATAATAAATTGGTTTACAACCTCAATCTAAAAAACATATTTCAAAAAGCCGATGGAAAATTGACAGAAGGTGTAATTGATTTTAGAATAGGGACTTCCAAGTGCCTTTAATGAGGTTGTATTTGATTGTGCTGGGCAGTGCCTTCCAGAAATATTTGTTGACCTCCACGGCAAAGGATGGTTGCATGTAGCAATTAATGGTACACCCTTCACATTCTGGCAATCTGCCTTCTAAAGCGACTAATTTTTGGACTTCATCAGAATGATAGAGGTTATATAGGTCATCTTCAATCTTGAAATTTTTGGTTCCTAAATGATAGCATGGCAACACCAGTTCATTTTCTGGAGAAATAACGATGGTACTGCTAGCGGCTTTACAAATCGGATCCTCCACATGATTGCCACCATCTTTTCGTAAAGCGATAAACCCATCATTAAGATATACTCCCTTTTTTCTTCCCCATTGTGAGATGGTCTTTAGGGTTTCATTAGAAAGTTGATTGCCGGTATCTACTTGGTTATAGGCGAAGACTGGATTAAGAATAATTACCAAATCATTAGGCTGACAAATGTCATGATAGACCTTTTCAATCTGATAGACATTTTCTTCAAATACAGTAAAAATAATATCAGGTCGCTCGTTTAATGATTTTGCTAGCTTTATCGATTCCATGACATGGTCAAAACAGTTAACCCCTCGAGACTTGTTGTGCTCTTCTTTATCAGGTGAATCAAGTGAGAAATGAAGCATATCTACAAGCCCAGCAATTTTTGCTGCCCATTTGGGATAGAGGAGGCAATTGGTCGTTAAAGTCGTAATAAACCCATGCTTCTTGGCTAGCATAAGTAGCTGATCAATTTCACGATGAAGCAAAGGCTCCCCGCCTGTAAGATCAATAACTTTTACCCCCAATTTTTTTAGATGCTTAAGGTTTTCCTCATAATTTTCAAGATTGATATAGGGTGAAGGACGCTCCCAGATATCACAAAATCCACACTTTGCGTTGCACCGATAGGTGACATAGTAGTTGCATAGCACGGGGTGGGAGATTAACCGCATTAATCAAAGTTAGTTATCAAAAGCAAGGGTGCTAACACAATATTATAAATATAAATATTGTGAGTATTTACCTTTCTCAAAATAGCAGAACCAATTGAATTGTATTTAACTTGCAACCTCATTTGAAATACAATGAAATTATTATCGAAAAATGAAATCATGAAAGATATCCAGGTAGAGGAGAATAAATATAAAGTAGGTGATGTGGTTTATGAAAGAACAAACCCATCTCAAAAATTAATTGTTAATCGCTATCAAAATAGAATTTATTACTGTGGGTCAGAAGAATTTACAAAAAGAAAAGATTTGGTATTCTTCGAGAGAGATCTGATTTCTGAAAAACCTACCAAGAAGTAAAAAAGGACTCATTCAATTATTTGTCATCCTATGCTTGCAAAGTGATTAGATCAACAGACTGCCACGCTGCACTCGCAGTGACGATACTTGACAAGCAGTGACGAACCTTATTAATTGCTGTCTTTGAGAAGGAGGCACAACTGAAGCAATCTTACCATCATTACGTTGACGCTAAGATGAGTTAATCTTATCAGAAGATCTAAGAGACTGCTTCGCTGTGCTCGCAGTGACGTAAAATTATATTAAGTCAACATTCCACCATCAACCTGAATGGTTTGGCCGGTGATGTAAGCTGACATATCAGACCCTAAGAAAACGCAGGCATTGGCTACATCATCTGGTGACCCGCCTCTTTTCAAAGGAATTGCATCTCGCCAGCCTTGGACTGTTTTCTCATCAAGCACTTCAGTCATTTCAGTTTCAATAAATCCTGGTGCGATAGCATTTGATCTAATACCTCTAGAACCTAATTCCAAAGCCACAGACTTAGTAAAACCAAGAATACCAGCTTTAGAAGCAGAATAGTTTGCCTGACCAGCGTTTCCTTTTAATCCAACTACGGATGTCATATTAATGATAGAACCAGAACGCTGCTTCATCATAGTTTTAGTGGCTGCTTTTACAGTGTTGAAACAGGACTTCAAATTGATATTGATTACAGCATCCCAATCCGCTTCACTCAATCTTAATAGAAGGTTATCTTTTGTAATACCTGCATTATTAACTAAGATGTCAAGTGTGCCAAAGTCAGCAACCACATCATTAATTAGTTTTTCTGCAGCAGCAAAGTCAGAGGCATCAGAACGATAACCTCTAGCTTTAATACCGGCTGAGGCCAATTCTTTTTCAAGTGCCTCGCCTTTTTCGACACTAGATAAATAGGTGAATGCCACATTAGCACCTTGTTCTGCAAATTTTTGAGCAATAGCTCTTCCAATTCCTTTTGATGCACCAGTAATAAGCGCGGTCTTTCCTTCTAATAATTTCATTTGATTTATTTGCGTTTTGAATACCCAAAGAAAATAAAACTTATGGCTAAGACAAAGTAAAATCTTTAGTCATGCTGAGCTTGTCGAAGCATAATCCAGTAGTGTCATATTTTACGAAGCTCAATGTGTTAAGCTAAATTTTTTTCTAAACCCATTTACATTAAATTTGCC
>CAYGNU010000180.1:0-8439 GCA_964351175.1 uncultured Roseivirgaceae bacterium
GTTCCAGCATTCTGTAGATATTTTAAAAAGCTAACCAATAAAACTTTTACTCACTTTGTGAATGAAAATAGAATTGTACATGCTTCCAAATTGCTTACAGAAGGCATTCTAAACATAACAGATATTTGTTTTGCTTGTGGATTTAATAATATATCTCACTTTAATCGTCAGTTTAAAGAAATAACGGGAAAGAGCCCTTCTGAATATAGAAGAGAATTTAAAAAGGTATTGAAATAAAGAAGGAGGCTTAACGCCTCCTAACTTATTTAATTAAAGTCTTTACCCTCTTCAAGGCTCTTTATATAGCCTTCTAAAAACGGCTTTGATTGCTCAGGCACCATTTTTATAGCTATCCTTTCATACTTCAGTGCATTCTTATAATCCCCTAATGCAGAATATCCTCGTGCAAGACCATGTGGTGCTAACCAGTTATCCGCCCACTTTTTGTTAGCGGCCTTAAAGATTTCCATGGCCTTAGCGTCTTTATCTTGACCTATAAGCTGCCTTCCGTAGTTATAATAGTTGCCAACATTAGCATCTGGTAATGAAAGTGCCTCTGTCATTACCTTATCAGCGTCATCATTGTTACCCATAGCTATTAAAACCCCAGCTTTCAGTGCCATCGTATTAAAGTTCTTCTGGCTAAAAAACTGACCTTCTACAGCGGCAGAAGCATATCTTAAAGCTGCATCTAAATGAATATTATTTTGTACCAGATAATTGGCAGCAGCCTGATAAGATTGAATATTAAAACCTTCACTTCCTTGAAGCTTATCTTCGAAATTAGCATAAACTAATTCAGGCGTATTCACTTTAATTTTAATAGGGATGCGCTTCTTTTCCCAATCAAGAGCTAAAGTTGCTTCATTAATAGAAGCGTCCGTAAATTGATAAGTAAGTAGGTTAGTTTGGTCAATTTCTTCAGTTTGAACATCTACTCGCAATACATCATCAGCCATATCATAAAAATAACTGCCCCATGCGTCAATTTCATTTGAAAAAATAAGTGTAGCCTTTCCATCCTCAAACAGCGCAATATGGAAGCCATATTTTCCTGCTTTAATGGCTTTTCCTTCAACTTCGGCATCTGTTGAAAATTCAATGATTGTGTTTTCATTGGCCCCTGCTCGCCACGGTGCTTCAGTGGCTGTACCAAATCCAAGATTATTAAACCCATATGGCACTAGTTGCCCCCATATTTGTCCTGATCTGTCATTTCCCTGCGGATCAAAAACTGATGGTCTAGAATAAGTAACAGTGATATCAGTAATCCCTACTTTTTGTGAAACAGAGGCTGCGCCACTGACTTGTGGTGTAAAGACTACTCCTTGAGCCAGCAATTGGCTCACCGATAGGACAGACATAGCGAACAGTCCTACAAACAAATACCTTAATTTCATGATGTTGTGTTTTGGTTAATAAAATAAAAGCAAGTTCGGACTGATACCGGTTGAACGGAATTAGGCGTAAAAAGGATGATCAATTACATGATTTGTAACCAACTCAGATAAAAGGTGCTAAATCCAGTTTTGTGGATACTAAGTAATAATTTTCTTTAGTGCACTATTAAAAGCTTCTACCTCCTCCATGGTTCCTGTGCTTATTCTAGCCCAGTTATCCATAGGAGGAAATGGTCTACCAATAATGATGTTTTGCTTCTTCATATCGCCAATCAATTGATTAGTGGGAATACCCGAGTTGAAAAACACAAAATTGGTGTGCGACTTGACATAGGGTAATTTTAAGGACTCTAAGGTCTTATAAATAGAATTTTTTGCTTCCAGATTTTTACTAACACTGAATTTATAAAATTCAGTGTCGTTTAAGGCTTCTTTAGCTGCGGCTATTGCCAATACGTTTGTGTTGGCCATTACATTGTTATTCAGCCTATAAGCAATATCAGGTCGGGCAATTAAATAGCCTATTCTAAGACCTGCTAAACCAAATACTTTTGAGAAAGTTTTAGATACAATTACATTCTTACCTTCCTTAACCAACTCAACCATAGAAGGATATTCTGGTTCTGTGATAAAATCGTAATACGCCTCATCGCTAAATATCACTGCTTTGTTCTCAAGGGAATTACAAAAATCTCTGAGGCTATCCTTATTGATTAATGTACCTGTTGGGTTATTCGGATTGCAAAGGAATATAAGCCTGGTTTTGCTCGTCACCCTATCTGCCATTGCCTGAAGATCATGTTCAAGCTTATCATTTAATGGAACTCTATGAACGTAAGCGCCACAATTTTCTGCATAATTCAGCATGGCCTGAAAAGTAGGGTCAGCGGCTATTATTTCTCCACCTGAAAGGCCATAGGTCAGGCCAGTAGCACATAAACCTTCTGTAGAACCTCCTGTTATGACAATATGATCTTTGGTAACACCTTCCTTCTCAGCAATTTTTAAAACCAATTCGTTTAAGTCCATAAATGGATACCTACAACCACTATCAAAGGCATTGGTAATCGCAGCTCTTACCTTTTTAGAAGGTCCATATGGATTCTCATTGAAATTTAGTTTAATAGGTCCTTCAGCGAGATAAGGCCTTGGAGCTATGTCCAATGCCAACGATTCAGTATTAGCCAATACTGCCGCTGTTCCTAATAAACCAATTGATTTAAGCCATTGCCTTCTGTCGATATTTCTCATGATTGCGATTATTAAGCAATCAATATAGAAAATTTATTAAAGCAATGCTAATGTGTTGAACTGTGAAGATTGAATGAAATAGGGAGCTATTTAATTACTCTTCTTAGACTTAACCAGATAGGTTTTACTCTCCTCACCCACAGCAATTCTTTTAATATTCTTATTGTGAGTCCACACAATTATAATGAATAAGAAAAAGCCAAAAATGATTAATAGAGGCTCACCTGTTTTAAATCTTGGTATAAATAACAAGAATGTAGGAAAGGCCAGTGCACTAATAATTGATGATAATGAGACATATTTAGTGATCAATAGTGAGACAAGAAATACAACTACACAAAGCAATGCCACTTCATAATGAATGGCCACCATCATACCCAATAAAGTAGCTACACCTTTGCCTCCTTTGAAATTTAAGAACACCGAGAAAATGTGGCCAAATACAGCTACCATTCCAAAAATCAACTTAAAAGTCACAAGGTTTTGTTCTTCAATTAGATTTAATCTTAATAGCAGAACGGCTACAGATGTGGCTAGCATTCCTTTAATTATATCAGCGAGCATCACGATAGTACCTGCCCTCTTGCCCAATACACGGAACGTATTAGTTGCTCCAGGATTACCGCTACCATGTTCGCGCACATCGATACCATACATCAATTTTCCAAACCAAACAGCCGTTGGTATAGATCCGAGAATATATGCTAACAATATGCCTACTAGTAAGGGTGCTACAGCCATTTAATAAAAGATTAAGTTTTAAAAATTAATAACAATTACTTATTCGTGTATTAACAAATATACAAAAAATGATGGTGTCTTAAAAGCCATCGTCATCATCATCAAAGCCATCATCATCAGATTCTTTTTCTTCATCAAGCGGCAGTTCTTCATCTTCAACTGCGGCATCAAGGCTATAAATATCATCTATTCCATAATATTGAAGCCTGAATCTATTTATAAAATTTAAGGTTTCGGCCTTGTCTGCAGGGGCAAAAACAAGTTCGCCTATTTTAGCTTTTGAGCCATTACTTTTTTTACTAACCAAACTATTAAAGGCGTTATTAGAAGAGTACATCAAAAGTCTGTTGTCTTCATAACTGAAAAAATACCATGAATCTGGAGAAGCCTTAACAAATAAATTGAGTCCTGCCGCTCCATCTTCATTTCGTTTAACCTCAAAAAATCCTTCGAAAGCTCCGTTAATATCATTTCTCTGAATATTAGACATCCCCAATTTACCTTCACTATAAAATGCCTTTTGATCCACAGACCATTTCATATCCACGTTTGAAAATACCAAGTTGGCTGATGTCTCTTTAGTAAAGCCAGCAAGTGTAGTATATTCTTGCAAAGACCTTGATTCATATTCTCTTGCTGCCCTCTCTCCAGACAAATCTGCTAGTTTATACAATAGCTGAGTTGGGTCCCCGAGCCCTTCTGGTGCACCCAGATTAGTGATAACATCTAAGAAGTCAACAGCCATAATATCAAAGGCTTGAGATGGAACTGGTGCAAAATTAATTGAAAAGAGACTATTGAGATTAAACTCTTGATTATTCAAATTTCCTTGTCCTATTACTGAAGAAAGCACACTGACATCTTTAGTAGGCTGCATAAAGTTGGTCTTACCTTCGAAGCTGATGTTTGAAGTTTTATGATTATAGCGGAATATTTTTCCTGCAAAACTATTTCCAGCTGCCTTAGCAGTATCCTCAATGGCAAATTCCTTCTTATCCTTATCAAAATGCAGGATACCAGATGGGGTAAAAAAATCTTCATCTTCTGGCGTAAATTTTTGAGCAATAAAGGTGTGATACAGGCTATTATCTCCAGCAGAAAAATGAAGGCCAGCCTCCAGCCTACGCCCTTCTTCAGTCACAGCATTATCATAATTAACAACTACCTCAGTTTGATCAGCACTACTTTCATATTGAATCCAAGTTTTATAACCTGGCTCATCAATGTCTAGTTTTATATAACCGTTAAGTTCCATCGCAGGCTGGTGTGCATATAGCACCATATCACCTTTATAATACATACCAGGTGAGACAAGTAGATTTTGGCCTTCTGTAACAGAACCATTAGCCTGAGTATGCTTTATAAACTGAGGTTCATTTTTTCTTGCTCCTAAATTGGGAACATCCACTAAATGGAAGTTTTCCATTTTTATAGGGATAGTATCATTTAAACTATTTACAAACTGATAAGTAGCATACCCAGAAAATTCGTTCCTAGAAATAATATCAATAACTCCTTCGGTCAATCGATGATATCCATTCAAAGTATCGAGAATTATAGTTGTATTAGTAAGCTGCCCGATTTTGGCATTTTCTAAAACAAGTACTTCGTTGTTTTCTGGAGTTATTTTAGCATCTGCAACAATAATATAAGGGATCCCACTCACCTTTAACTCTAAGGTATTTATGTCATAAACAGCTTCAGTGGCCATGAAACTTAGCGAGTCCAGTTCTTCTCTTGTAGTGTAGAAATACGAATTTTCTAGTGGCACATCGTCCGGTTTAGTCATGGTAATTTTTTTCTCATCTAAATCCCATCTTGCTTCTGTAATGGATGTTTTGAATTGAGCATACGGAAATGCTAGGGCGGCTTCACCTTCAACTTCAGGGCTTATCAGCGCAAAATTATCATCCAGATCAAATTTTACTCGTACGTCATCACCATAAAGTGCCGACTTTTCTGGATTATTTGATTTAAGCTCAAACTGTGTGTGTCTACTACTAAAGTTGTTGTGTCCCAGTGTGATATCCTTTGAAATTGATTCTGAACCTCTGGTTTCTAAAGTACCTGACCCATAAACTCCCTTCCCAGTAATAATCGCTTTTCCATCTAAGGACGCAGTTTGATCATAAAACTGTAAAGGGTCCCCAACATTCTCGATATACATACTGTCCTTTTTAGGCAGCCAGTTCATTTTGTAATCCTTCAAAAATGCTTGTGGATAAATTACACCATTATATTCCTCTTCACGCATTTCCATATAGTTACCAGACCCTGTTACAGAATCAGGATAAAAAATAAAATCTTCGGACTCCAGACTTGTAGTAAGGAAGTCTATTTTACCATTTCCTCTAATCCCCTCCTTATCCAATTTCAAATTATTAAAAAAGCGACCCTCACCCTCATATAACTGGTATCCTTCCTCTGGCACCTCATGCTGAAACCCAAGAGAGAAGTCTTTTTGAATTTGTAGCCGTTCTTTAAAAACAGGAAACATACCGCTAGAAATGAATGTCCCTTCAAAAGCAATGGTTGCTGCATCTGAACCCCCCAAACTATCAAGATCGAAAGGTGGCACCATGAAATACATGGACCGATCATAAACTCCATCTAAGTACTGCTTTTTATCAAAATATGCAACAGCACCCTTCTCCGAGTTGAAACGAGGGAAATTAAAGTACTTCTTTTTACTTGATTTATTATTTGGTTTATTGATGTATAAGGTACCTGAAGAACTTTGTAAGTTATTATCAAGTGCACCTCCATCCTCTTGAGAATCTGCTGATACTAGTGAATTATCAACTTTTCTACGTCCATTTCCTCCACGGCTATTTTCATCTTTAACATAAAATTGGATCGAGTCAATTTGATTTAAATAGATTAAAAATGAATCGTACTTGAATGTAAAATCTCTTCCTACATACTCAAAATTACCAGCTAGCACTTTTCCATTAAAAGTGAAATCTCTATCCTTTAAGAAAGTAATTTCACTACTATCAGGCTGAATTATTACATTCAATGAATCACTTAGTTTAAAGCTTTCAACTCCACGAACAGTCATTGAGCGGTTTAAAAAGTTCAGAGTAGAATTTGGTTTTTCACTTGTGACTGACGCCAATATTATATTGTCATAATCCTTATTTCCATTTTTAGAATCATACATGTGATAGGCCTTTTCCTTGATGGTCACCAAACCCGATTGTGCATCATAACCTACCAATCCTTTCTGAGCAAGACCTATCATAGCGCCCTTAATGACTCGAAAATCTTTTTTATAGTGTTTGGCCAAATCCGCAACATAGAATTGATTTGTGCCCTGTAGGTTTGCAAAGTAGATGGCTATCCCTAGTGGATTAAAAGGATATATCTTATCGCCAAGTGAACGGTAATCTTCATAATTGAAATGATCGGATGATTCAAAATATGCTGGAACTATATTTCTAGCTTGCAATATCGAAAAATCTATGCTATCAGACTGCAAATCCCAGCGAAGGATATCTGAGGTAAAATCTAGATTGAAAAATGTTGATGTAAAAGGCGTATTTCTAAATCCTCCTTTGTCTTTTTGGGTTACTAAATACTGCTTATTATAATCATATTTAACCCTTACAGCAGGATGGTAAATAGAATCATTGCCTTGATAAATAATAAGAGCAGCCCTATCTGCCGAGACTGTAGAATCCTGAAATTCAAATAATTTAGCTTTTGCTCTAAACTTTTTAGCTGATTTGTCTTGAACTTCGATAAATGAATACTCTCCTAATAAAGACGCACTCTTCAGCTTAGCACCGTCAAGTGAAAAGCCACCTTTGTAAATAAAGTTTTTCCCTAAACCTTTTACCCTTATGTTGCTATAATAACTTATAAATCTAGGGTATCTAGAATTTGCTGAATCGTGCTTTATACTTTTGTATTCAAAGACTCCCTCCACGGGATCATTTAATCTACCTTTATCAGTTAGCTTCAC
Source organism: uncultured Roseivirgaceae bacterium (assembly GCA_964351175.1). Taxonomy (GTDB): domain Bacteria; phylum Bacteroidota; class Bacteroidia; order Cytophagales; family Cyclobacteriaceae; genus Fulvivirga. The sequence continues at coordinate 7,360 of CAYGNU010000180.1, forward strand.
GCTTTCTGCTTTAAGTTGAGGTTTGGTTACATCAAAACTATAATCGGCCAAATTGGCAAATACCGAATCAGGACTTAAACCTGCAATGGACCAATCAAATTTACCTCCCTTGCCTACGAAGATGTGTGAGTTAATCAAAAAATCACCTGATGTATTATACAGAAAAACAGAGTCATAAGGAGTTTTGAAATTCAATGAAACTTTCTCAAAACGAACAACAGCTCCTTCCACTACCGGCATTGCCGCAGATCCACGTACTGCATCGATCATAGCCTGTTCTTCATCGTAGCTTTGATCCTCGTAATCCTCTACATATTCGTCCTCTACGTAGTCATCGTCCCATTCATCATCATCCCATTCTGTATCCCAGTCATCATCTGCTGGTTCTTCATCAAAATCATCAAACCACTCATCATCTTCTGACTCTTGGTTGTCGTCAACTATCTCCTCAATAGCAGGGGACTCAACGAACTCAAAGTAATAATCAGCATCACCAATGAAGAGGTTATTAGATTGGGCAAAGAAAAGTGCTCGGTTTTTGAAGAGTGAATTTGAAAACCTCAGGAATTTAATGGTTTGCGCGTTGTTGGATGTAGCAATTACTCTATCGGATGTGTTTAGATAATCCGTAATCTTTTGATTATCGGCCGCTTCTATTTGAACCGCATTGACCAATGCTGCACAAAAAACTTCCTGATAGGGGCGTAGCTTGTAGCCCTTATCTTCCATAACTTTCATCTGCTCGACAATCTTTTTTTTCTGATCATCTCCCAATTGGGGCCAAATCATGGCAAAATTATCCCCAATCTCACCTGCGGTTGCACCCCCTGTGTTATTCAGTAACGTACTTACCGAATCTCCAAAAATGGTGATATCATCAGGCAAAACCTTTTCTTGTCCATAAATGGAGTTAGCAGCGATCAGTAAAAGACCAAGAAAATATGGTTTTAAATTAGTCATCAATTAACCCATGAAATTCCCAAATAAATGTGAATAAACCAATTCAATGAAATTTCTCAGGAGTGTATGGTTTAACGTAAATAATTAACTGAAGATTGTTCCAGCCTACTTTTTAACAAA
>CAYGNU010000181.1:0-5849 GCA_964351175.1 uncultured Roseivirgaceae bacterium
GCATTACAGCTAGAAGGAAAAATTGATGAATTAAAAGGTAAGTTGAAGCAGAAGTACGGAAACTTGACAGATGATGATCTTATGTACGAAAAAGGAATGGATGACGAATTCATTGGACGTATTAAGAGTAAAGTAGGAAAGACTACAACTGAAATACGGAATGAGATTTCCGAGATTCTAGATTCATAATAGACTTCTAGATTATATAACTAATTGAACTACTGCCCCTTTAATGATTGAAGGGGCCTTTTTTATGTCTTTTTTAAGAGATAATTCCAAAAAGGTTCCTCCAAACATTATAGTATAATCGATTGAATTTCAAATAATTATTGCAGCATTAGCATCGTCTTATTATATTCATGATCAAATTTAAAACAACTAATTATGGGCCTTTTTGATAGGATAAAGAATGAGTTAATAGACATCATCGAGTGGGTAGATGATTCTAACAACACCATGGTATATCGTTTTGAACGATTTCAAAATGAAATAAAAATGGGTGCTAAACTAACCGTAAGAGAAGGTCAGGTGGCAGTTTTTATAAATGAAGGTAAAATTGCTGACGTTTATAATCCAGGGCTGCACACGCTTAACACTCAAAATATGCCCGTTCTTACTACACTCAAAGGTTGGAAATATGGCTTTAATAGTCCATTTAAAGCCGAAGTATATTTTGTAAGCACCAGAAATATTACTGCTCAGAAATGGGGCACAAAGAATGCCATTACCCTTTCTGATCCTAGGTTTGGGATGCTCGAGATTCGTTCATTCGGAACATATGTGCTTCGTGTAAATGATGCTGCATTATTTATAAGAGAAATAGTAGGTACTGATGGCCATTTCACTTCAGATGAAATTGCCGAGCAACTAAAAAGCCTTATCGTCACCCGATTTACTGATGCTGTTGGTGAATCTGGTTTTCCTGTAGAAGCGTTTGCCGCCAAACTCAATGAGCTATCCGACTTTGTACATGAGGCTATCAAACCTGACTTCAGTCAATATGGACTAGACCTCACCAAGTTTTTAATAGAGAATATCTCTATGCCAGAAGAGATTAAGAAAGAGATCTTCGAATTAAGCCGACTTAACTCTATAGATCTTAATAAGCTTACGCAGATGAAGGCTGCCAAATCAATGGAAGCAGCAGCCAATAATCCTAGTGGTACTGCTGGTGCTGGTATGGGTATGGGTATGGGCTTTGCTATGGCTAATCAAATGGGACAACAGTTTAGTCAGTCACAACATCAAAAACCTGCAGGACCACCACCAGTACCCGGAGGCCCTCCAGCCCTAGCCTATTTTGTTGCCGTAGGTGGTCAACAAACAGGTCCTTTTGATATGGGTAAGCTCAAAGAAATGGCCGGACAACAGCAATTCAATAAAGAAAGCCTAGTATGGCGAGAAGGCATGGGTAATTGGACTGCAGCAGGAGAATTAGGTGAATTGAAAGATGTGTTTGGTAGTATACCGCCACCAATTCCAGGATAACTATGGAGGAAGAAAATGTAGCGGTTGAAATTGGTAAAATGCACTGCACTAATTGTGGTGCAGAATTGAACTACAAACCCGGAACGACATCACTGGTTTGCAAGTATTGCCAAACAAAAAATGAAATTCCAGTTTCAGATGAAGAGATTGAGGAGCTAGATTTTCATCAATATCTTGAAAATATGATGTCTACTGCGGAGCAGGTAACCGAGAGCTTCGTTAAATGTAGTTCATGCGGGGCATCTTCCACCATGGAGCCTTATATATCCGCTGCTGCTTGCACATATTGTGGCACCTCTCTTATATTGGAAAATGCGCATGATGAAGTAATTATTCAGCCAAAGTCGCTACTACCCTTCAAACTGGACAAAGAACAAGCTAAATCTGCTTTTAGGAAATGGATCAAAAACCTATGGTTTGCCCCTAATAAACTAAAGAAAGCGGCTCTCAATTTTGAGCATTTAAAGGGCATATACATCCCCTATTGGACCTTTGACACACTGACACATTCCTCTTACTTTGGCCAAAGAGGCACTTATTACTATGTCACCGAGACGTATCAAAGTGATGGAAAAACAAAAACAAGGCAGGTGAGAAAAACGAGATGGAGTAGTGTTTCTGGAAATGTTACTGTCAATTTTGATGATATTTTGGTAGTTGGTACCAAATCACTATCTCAACCACATATTGAAAAGTTGGAGCCTTGGGATCTCCACAATCTATTACCTTATGAAAAATCCTTTTTAAGCGGCTTTGTCTCTGAAAAGTATCAAGTTGACTTACCTGCTGGTTTCGAAAGGGCAAAACAGTTGGCTGATGGTGATATAAGGCAAGCCATTATGAGAGATATTGGTGGTGATACACAACGGATTATTAGTAAGAACTCTCGCTATGATAACATCACGTTTAAGCATATTCTACTTCCTGTTTATGTGAGTGCTTTTAAATTTAAAGATAAGGTTTATCAGTTTTTTGTAAATGCTCGAACTGGCGAAGTGCAGGGAGAACGACCATGGAGTTGGGTGAAAATTACACTGGCGGTATTACTTGGCGTAGTCATTATCGGAACCATCTGGTATTTCGCGAAAAATTAGACTTAAATGAGACCCGTGAATACCCAGTTGCGGCAGGCAGGAATCCCGGGAGCAATTTCTTACCGTACTTGTTCCACAATCTCTTGGAATACTGTTCAATTAAATACTTTCGATGTGACTATTAACAGGTGTCTGTTCTCTACCCGGACCTGTTCCGGGGTCTCTTCAAAAGGTTAGATGCCTTTGAAATTCTAATAGCAAGACTCAAGCTTCCGGCTTGTCTGCCGACTAAGGCAGGCTCAAGGCCGGAATGACAAAACGAGTGATATTATCCGTCATCCGATACGGACATGAACTTTCATGGGATGACTATTTGCTGTATAAAAGTTAGTGATCCTATGAATCCACTGAACTCAAATATGGATGTCATTGCGGACTTGATCCGCAATCTCTTGGAATACTGTCCGTGTCCAACCAAGCGATTTTCGATGTGACAATTAACAGGTGCTTTTCTCTCCCCGGACCTGTTCCGGGGTCTCTGCAAAAGTCTTGATCCATAAAAATTAATTTATTCGAAAGCTAAGAGCCTGTCTGCCGATTAAGACAGCCTCAAGGCCGGAATGAAAAATCCTCTACTGATTTCCGGCATCACACGTTCAGGGCATTAGATAAAAATCCAACCATTCATATAAAGTCATGACACTTATAGCTTTTAGCATCATACTTTTAACCATTACCTAAACACTACAGCATGATTAGAAAGACATTAATTCTATCCTTAGGCATAGCATTTTCCTGTTCTGCCCCAGAAAAGCAAGCAGACGAAAATGTATTCCAAACCATCAATGATGAGGTTTTACAAAATTCACAGGCTTATAGCGCCCTGCAAGAAGCCACAGAAACTATTGGTCATAGACTCACAGGATCTGAAAATGGATCAAAAGCAGAGCAATTCGTTTTTGATAAGCTAAAATCATACGGATTTGAAGATGTAAAATTTCAGGAATTTGAAGTAGAAGCGTGGAGTCGTGGTACAGTACAGTTAACAACAGAAATAGATGGACAAACTGATTCTATAGCCTCAGTAAGCTTAGGTCATTCTCCTGTGGAAGCACATGTGACCGCTGAGATAATTGATATGGGTAATGGTGTAGCAACTGATTATGAAGACATTGGAGATAAACTTAAAGGTAAAATTGTTTTAAGTTTCATTTCATTGCTTCCAGATACCCCTGAAGAAGTGAAAAACCTTCATAGATCAGAAAAAGCTGAATTAGCCATTAAAAATGGTGCCGCTGGCATCATCATATTTAATCAGTATGAAGGCGGCATATTACTGACAGGAACTGCATCTGTAACCGGTGAGTTACTAGAGATGCCAGCTATCTGTATTGGCTATGAAGATGGATTAAAAATAAAGGAACAGTTAGCTACAAGTCCTGGAAGTGTTACTGCTACAATAGATTTGACCAATAACAGCGGTATGATAAAAGCCAGAAATGTTATAGCTACCCTACCGGGAACTGAAATTCCAGAAGAAAAAATTATAGTTGGTGGTCACCTGGATAGCTGGGACTTAGCTACGGGCGCTATTGATAATGGTATTGGATCTTTTGCAGTACTAGATATAGCAAGAACATTTAAAGCGAATAACTTACAACCAAAACGTACCATGCAGTTCGTTTTCTTTATGGGAGAAGAGCAAGGTTTATTTGGTTCGCGTAAAATGGTGGCTGAAGCTGAAAAAGATGGCTCTATTGAGAATATCAAGTTTATGATGAACTTGGATATGAGTGGCAACCCAATTGGTATGAATGCCTCAGGCGCTGCTATTGACACGACCTTCTTCGCTAATCTTGGTTCTAAAATTCAAGCGATTGATACCGTTTATAAAGCTAATTTCTCTTCTAGAGCGGGATTGCACAGTGATCATCAGCCATTTATGTTGGCAGGTGTGCCTATCCTTTCTGTTCAATCAAACCTTGACAGAAGTATTTACAAATGTTACCATGCAGACTGTGATGACTTTAAGTTGGTGAATAAGGAACACGTAACGAACACAACAAGATTTGCTACTATGATGCTTTATGAAGTAGCAGATGCAGAAAAGCTACCAGCCGTTAAAATGAACTCAGAGCAGACCAAGCAATTTATGATAGATAATGGTCTTGAGGAGAACCTCAAAATGCAGGGCGACTGGAAATGGGGTAAGTAATGACTTGTTAATAATATTTGGGAAGCCTGAGATGTGAGTCTTGGGCTTTATTTTGCAATATTTTAATTCTTTAGCTTCATAAGTAGAAGAACCACTTACATTAGCGGAAAATATTAATGAACTTAAATTTTGCTGCATTTTTCAATAAAATAAGTCAATAAACGTAACAATTATTAAAAGATTACTGAATGAAACTGTCATTTCTAATATTGAGTATTATCTTAACTTTCAACACCTTGAGTTCTCAAGCTCAGGAGAGTTATATCATAAGGTCTAATTTCGGATATAATTATAAAAATAATGATGCATTGGACGTTTCAGACATAAATTCATACATTGTTTATGGAGAAAAAATGCATGACTTAAATCTTTGCGTTAATTTTGGCAAAATGGTTGGAAGCAATTTCATGATTGGTGTTGGATTGAATTATAAGAATTTAAAAACAATTATTAACGATGAAATACCTAGGCAATCAAATTCTACTGGCAGCATTACGAGTACATATATATACTCGACATCTATTGATAAAACAATAAGCCCTCTAATATTTGCCGGGTATATTACAAAGCTATCAAATAAATTTACTGCTAATATTGACCTAACTTTTAGATATGGGTTTTCAAAAGAAATGTATGAAGCTACTCGGATGGAACCATCAACTAGCAACGCATATGTACCAGGCGATAGCTATGAGAATTTGACAGAAATTCAAAGACTAGAAATAAGTTTAAACCCATCTATAAGGTTCCAAGTAATTAAAAACGGTGGATTTGAGTTGATTTTTGGCGGATTTAATTATGGACAAAAGTTAAAGGACTCGCGTAATCCACAATTAGATCTCAAAACAAAAGAATTTGAAGTTCAATTTAATCCGCAAAATTGGCTTTTTGGATTTTTCTATAATATTTAAATCTTAGATAGGGTGACAATAAAGTGTAAATTAAAACCAGCTTGCGCTCGTTTGAAATGAGTGCCATAAACAACATCTAGATACGCGATGAAATCGCACACTAACTTAGGTTTTACACTTATACAGATAATCAAATAATTGAAAATCTTTTAGATTAGTAAAAATCATTATCGATATAGCAGAAATTCTGTTATTCGGATA
>CAYGNU010000181.1:5859-8399 GCA_964351175.1 uncultured Roseivirgaceae bacterium
ATATCAGCAAAATCACAGCTAGAAATTTATATACAAATGAATCTGATCCTTTTGGATATCTCAGTAACTGATGCTGCCACTATTATATTGGTAATCGTTTTTCTCTTTCTTGGATTTAAATACTTAGAATCATTTTGGTCCTATAGAATAAGCAAGCCATATGCATGGGAAGAAGCGGTAAAGAATCAATTAATCTCAAAAGAACTTATAAAAATAGAGCGCAGGTTTCGAGATAAGGTTCGGCTTTATAATTTATGGTTTCAGGTAGAGCAATTGAAAAAAAATAAAATTCCAGGTGCTTTTGCTGAACTTGGCGTATACCAAGGACAAACAGCAAGAGCCATACATCATATGGATAAGGATAGAATCTTCTACCTATTTGATACATTCGAAGGATTTACAAAAGAAGACCTGGACCAAGAAAGTCAGACTGAAGATCGATTTTCAAAAGAAATGTTTGCCGCTACAAGTGTTGATAAAGTAAAGAAGTACATTAATGGAAATGATAATCTCCGTTTTAAAGCAGGCTTTTTTCCTGACACTACAACAGGTTTAGAAAATGAAAAATTTGCTCTAGTTCACCTTGATGCAGATTTATATGCTCCCACCATTGAAGCACTGAATTTTTTCTACCCAAGGTTAAATAAAGGAGGCGTAATCATCATCCACGACTACAATCATAATTGGGATGGTGTACCAAAAGCCATCAATGAATTTATTGGATCAATTCCAGAATCGCTGATAGAATTATCGGATTGGCAAGGAAGTGTTATGATTATCAAAAATTCATAGATGTTATGAATAGTGGAATTTTAGCCCCCCTACTCGCGCTCGTTTGAAAAGAGTTCAATGAACATAGACACGCGATATAATGGCGCCCTAGCCGGATTCTAACCTCTGGCTTTTTCATTTACACCATTATTCAAATAACTCAAAATCGACTAGATTTGTAAAAAACATTAGCAAAATAATAGGCATGCCTGTTATGCTGATGTTGGTAGCAATGGAGCCAACTAAATTAAATTCAATAAAATCAAAAATTTTAAAAGCCAAGTAAACAGCATGGAACAAACAGTAGTCAAAAGCAACAGAAAAAAAATAATAGGGACAATTGTTGGTTTAGTGGCATTTGGACTTGCATACTATGGCGCTCAACAATTATTTAAAGCACCTACGTTTGACAAAGCAATGATGCAGGCTGCAAGCGAATTAAATAAATCTTGCCCAATTATGGTCGACCAAGATACTCGACTAGACAACGCATTAGCATTACCTGAAAATATTTTTCAATACAATTATACTTTGGTCAATTTAGACAAATCGGAAGTTAACATAGACACGGTAAAGAAGTATGTTGAACCAGGATTAATCAACAACGTAAAAACTAATCCTGACTTAAAAACATACCGAGATAATAAAGTCACGATGGCGTATAATTACAGGGACAAGAATGGGGTTTTTATTTTAAAAATTAATGTCACTCCCGACCAGTATACTAAATAGGGAAAATTGTTGATGTAGATCAACTTCTGCTCGCCCCCCTACTCGCGCTTGTTTGAAAAGAGTTCAATGAAAAGCATAGACACGTGATACAATTGCGCGGTAGCCCGGATTTTAACCTCTGGCTTTTTCATTTGCACCATTATTCAAATAACTCAAAATCGACTAGATTAGTAAAAAACATTAGCGAAATAGCAGAAGTTCTGTTATTCTGTTGTTACCTGCAATAAAGCGTTTGCTAAAAAAAAGTAATCAAGAATACCTGTTAAGATAAATGCGACTAATAATTATTGTCTCTTGTTTATATCTATCTCTCTTTTCGTATGGACAAAGAAGAACTGTCCCCAATCTTCAAGAAATTGGAATAGAAGATGCAGGATTCAATCGAGATTCTATAGACAACCTTTACACGAGAATTGAAAATACTGAGAAAAAAGATTTTAGAGGGTTAGTGGTAATCAAAGACAATAAAATAGCTATTGAATGGTATTTCAATACTTTTTGGCGGAATCACATTCATGATATCAGATCTGCTGGAAAGAGCATTACATCTCTACTCTTAGGTGTGGCTATTAAAGATGGTATAGTTCAAAATCTCGATCAGGATGTCTACTCCTTTTTCCCTAAGGAGAAGTATCCTTCCGTTCATGAAGATTATAAGAAAATTAAGATCAAGCACCTACTCGATATGAGTTCAGGATTGAATGCAGATTCTGATGACTCGCAAACTCCCGGCAATGCTGGTCAATGGATTGGAAATGATGAATGGGTCAATTACATCCTAAGTGTTCCAATGATTGAAGAACCAGGTAAAAGATGGGTTTATGCAGATATAAACGCGGCACTAATTGGAGCAATAATCGAAGAAAAATCTGGAATGAGCCTTAGAGATTTTGCCAAGGAAAAAATATTTGATCCTTTAAGTATTAAAGAATTCTATTGGTATACGAATGCTGCAAATCAAACGGTAGCGGCTGGAACTTTGTATCTATCCACTTTAGATTTTGCTAAACTTGGTGTCTTAGTAGCAAATAATGGAA
>CAYGNU010000182.1:0-8395 GCA_964351175.1 uncultured Roseivirgaceae bacterium
CTCAAGACCATCATAATTGGAAGGTGTTTCAGTTGTTTTCATTTTTTCTTATACTGTTCTGATGAAATAAGGTTAGACCTGCAATTGGGCTTTCTACAATATTTTTAACATGAATGTTTAAATCTGAAGCTACTTTTCTCAGAATATTTGAATAGTGATAGGCTACAGAGCCTGTAAAGTGGATTGTACTCTTTTCAAAATTCTCATAGTTCATAACTGTCATTTTATAAAACAACTCAAAACCTTGCTTCACAATTCCATAAAAATAAGGATCATTAATGTTGTCAAAAATAAACTTTGAATAGGTCGCTAAATATCTGCTCGGCATATGAGCCTGATACACCTTGGCTAGCACATCTTCTCTGGTCAGAGCAAAACTTGTTTCAAACTTTGCTTTTGCAGCCTCAGGCATTGACTTACTAAAATATTCATTTAGCAGCTTCTTGCCTAACCAAGCACCACTACCCTCATCTCCTAATATAAAGCCAAGGGAAGGAATGTTGTCAATAATATCCCGACCATCATAAAGACAAGAATTAGACCCCGTACCTAAAATACAAACAATACCAGGCTGAGTCCCACAAAGTGAACGAGCAGCTCCTAGTAGATCATGATTAATTTCAATTGTAGCATTCGAAAATAATTTTGCTATGCTATTTTTAATGACTTCACGATTACCTTCAGAAGAACATCCTGCCCCATAAAAGTAAACCTCCGCTACCTCACCATTGATCTGCGGCAACAATGAATCATTGAGAATGGTAGCTATCGTCTCTTCACTTTCATAATAAGGATTTAAACCTTCTGTTTTATACTGAACAATACTACCATCGTTTTTTATATGACGCCAATCTGTCTTAGTAGAACCACTATCTGCTATTAATATCATATGTTATTCAATAAGTCTTCCAATCACCTCAAATTTGTCAAATACATTTTCATTATGTGGTGCATCTTCCAATTCATCTGTTAAGTCTTGTCCCGCCCAATGTTCATAATGCTTACCGGCTCTCCAAAGCCTCGACTTACTAACATCGTAAATCATGTTTTTATATGCCACCCAGACTTCTTCTCTGTCCTGCCCGTTTCTAAGAGCAAGTTGTTGAATCGTAAAATGAGGTAATTCAGGCATTTTTAAGATTTTTAAAGAGATCAAATTTATATATCTTTCCAAACTAATCTTAAACCATTCATCAATATGAAAAAAATTAGCTTTTTACTTGCCCTCGTTATCGTTGCTTGCCAACCAAAACAAACAGAACAGAAAGTTGAAAAAGAACTCACTGACGAGCAGTTAATGGTAAAAGCTGATAGCCTCGCTCAAAAATTTATAATTACAGATGGGCATGTGGACTTACCTTACAGACTCAAAGAGAGTGGATTTAATATCGAAACTGATAGTGATGAGATCTTAAGTATTGAAAAAGGAGATTTTGATTATAAAAGAGCAGTTAAAGGTGGCTTAAATGCCCCTTTTATGTCAATCTATATTCCTGCAGAATTACAAAAAACAGGTGGCGCTAAAGAACTCGCAGATACTTTAATCAATATGGTGGAAAGTATCGCTGAGAAATTTCCTGACAAATTTGCCGTTGCCAAATCTGCTTCAGAAGTAAGAAACAATTTTGAAGCAGGAATTCTTTCACTTCCTATGGGTATGGAAAATGGGGCTCCTATTGGTGATAATATCAAAAATGTTGCCTATTTCAAAGAACGCGGCATTAGTTACATTACCTTAACACATTCAAAATATAATCTTATCTGTGACTCATCTTATGACCCTGATAAATTTCATAATGGACTTAGTGAATTTGGTAGACAGGTTGTTGAAGAAATGAACAGAGTGGGTATTATGGTGGATATATCTCACGTATCTGACAGTACATTTTATCAAGTAATGGCGTTATCAAAAGTTCCTGCCATTGCCTCACACTCATCTTGCAGACATTTCACTCCAGGGTTTGAAAGAAACATGTCTGATGATATGATTAAGTTACTCGCTGAAAAAGGTGGCGTAATTCAAATCAACTTTGGCTCTACTTTTCTAGATGCAAAATCAAGAGAGGTTTCTGACCATATTAGTGACTATGTAGATGCCTATGAAAAAGACCCAACTGATACTGCGGCCTATAATTATGTACAGCGTTATACCGCTGAAAATCCACTTTTCACTGATGTCAAGAAAGTGGCGGATCACATCGATCATGTTGTAGAAATAGCTGGGATTGATCATGTGGGCTTTGGTTCTGACTATGATGGTGTAGGTGACTCACTGCCTATTGGGCTTAAAGATGTATCAGCATTTCCAAATCTCATCTTTGAGCTACTTAAAAGAGGTTATACAGACGAAGACATCGAAAAAATATGTAGCAAAAATGTATTTAGAGTATGGGATGAAGTAGAAAACTTTGCTAATCAAAATAATTAATACATCATTTTATGCTCAGGTATCTTAGTCTACTATTCATTGTTATTACATTTCATAGTCTCGGTCAAGAGATCATCAAGGAAAATCTGGGTACTAATATTAACACCGCCTACAATGAATCTAAGCCTATAATATCACCAGATGGTAAAATACTTTATTTCGCTCGACAGAATTACCCCGACAACTTCAAAGGAGTCAAAGATGACCAAGACATCTATTATTCATTTTTCACCGGTGGCAGCTGGTCAACAGGTGTCAATATTGGTTTTCCTCTAAATGACAAACACCCTAATGGAGTAAACTCAGTTGGCCTTGATGGAAATTCGTTATTAGTGATCAACGCTTATGAGCCAAATGGTGCAGTCACAAGTGGAGCTTCTATAAGTCGTAAAAGTGGCAACCAATGGGGCTATCCTAAGAAAGTTACTATTGACAATTTCTACAACAATAATAATTTCGTTGACTACTACATGGCCAATAACGGACAACACCTTCTCATGGCTGTTGAACGTGAAGATGGTATGGGTGACCAAGATTTGTATGTGAGTACTAAAATTGACGAAACACATTGGTCAGTCCCAATTAATTTGGGTGTAGACATAAATACTAGTGAGGCTGAGTTTTCACCGTTTCTTGCTGCTGATGACAAAACATTATTCTTTGCCTCAATGGGCTTTAAAGGAGAAGGCAGTAGTGATATATACTACTCTAAAAGATTAGATGACACTTGGCAAAAGTGGTCGAAGCCAATCAATCTTGGTCCTGAGGTTAATTCTGATGAATTTGAAGGTTATTATAGCATTCCTGCCTCTGGTAATTTTGCCTATTTTGTTTCTACCAAAACCGCCATTGAAAATTCTAAAGACATTTTCAAAGTGACACTCCCTTATCGCTTTAGACCCGATCCTGTACTGCTCATCTCTGGCACAGTTTATAACAAAAAGACAAAAGGCCCTGAAGGTGCCGAAATCATATTTTTAAATCTTCCTGTCAGAAAACAAGAAGGATCAGCTGAATCTAGTGCCGGAAGAGGCGATTATAAAATAGTACTGCCAAGAGGAACAATCTATGAGTATTTAGCGGTGAAACCTGGATTTATAGGCGTTGTTCAGTACAGAGACATGTCCAATGTAGAAGAATATGCTGAGTTTGAAAGTGACTTGGCTTTGGTGCCCATTGAAGAAGGACAACAAGTAGATATTCATAACATTTTTTTTGAATCAGGTAACGCCACTTTCTCGGAAGATGCTTTTCTAGAATTAGAGCGATTTAGCAAGATACTTCATGATAATCCTAAGTTAAAAGTAGAGATAGCCGGTCATGCCTCTCAAAAAAGTTCTGCTACTGAAAATTTAATATTGTCTGAGGAGCGAGCTGATGCTGTTATTAAATATTTTGTAGATAAAGGTATTCATCCATTGAGATTAGTCTCTAAAGCTTACGGCAATAGTATTCCCTTTATTAATTCAGAAAGAATAGGATTTAAACCAAATGTCGACATTAATGAACGCATAGTAATGAAAATTCTTTCAACAAATTGGACTCCTCCTGTGGAGAATGATAGTGATAATGATGGTATTTTAGATGAGAATGATGAGTGTCCAAACCTTCCGGGAACTGAGGCTACCAATGGCTGTCCTGATACAGATGGTGACTCAATAATAGACAAATTCGATGATTGTCCAAGATTAGCTGGCGTACCAGAAAATAACGGCTGTCCAGAAATTACCGAAGCTACCAAAGAGGTGCTTCGAGAGGCCTTGAAGGGAATAGAGTTTGAAACCGCCAGCGATATTATCCGTCCGACATCTTATCCTATATTAGATAAAGTGGTGGAAGTTATGATCAATAATAAAGATTATATGCTCAGAATTTCTGGACATACTGATAATCAAGGCAATGATGACACTAATTTGATTTTATCACATAAAAGGGCTCAAGCTACAAGGAAATATTTAGTAGATCATGGCATAGAAGATGAAAGGCTTGATGCCATTGGTTATGGAGAAACCAAGCCTGTTGCTGACAATGATACTGCTGAAGGAAGAGCACAAAATAGAAGAGTTGAATTTGATATCGTATTTGAAGGACAAAATTAAAATAGCATTCGCCTTTATTTGATAACCATTCAGCACATAAAAATATAATTCAGTCGGGTTGGTTAATTAGTAGCTAAGGATATCGTTTTATAGGTATTATGCATTTGTACAGAAATAATTACAAATTCAGCCATTCATGAAATAACCAACAGGAACAGTGGTAGCTAAACCATTCCTCGCCTTTTATGTTACTCAACCATCGTTAAGTAGACTTTAATTGACTACTGAAAAACAATATTTTTATTATTATTGTCTTTGGATTTAAAAAGAGAAATGTTCGGTCTTTTCAAGAAAAATAAAAAAGAAAAACTACCTCAGCTCACTGATATTGAAAATAACCCCCTTTTCGTTGGTGATTTGGTTGATGTTCTTCGTTACGAATTAGGAAAATGTAAGCTGGTTGTAGTTGAAGAATCCTATTTCTATGAATCCTTAAAATCAGGAGAGCAGGTAAGTTGGCTAAAGATGATCGATGCCTCTACTGACAGACAAAAAGTCAAGAAAATAACCTCCGATTTAGAATGAATTCGATCTTAAAGGTGTTTAAGTATGTTGCTTTCCTGAATATACCTTTAATGGCTGGAGGGCTATACTATGCCTATAGGCCATTCTTTGTTGATGGGGACAAAGCTTTCTATTTAGAAAGTATATCAATGGCATTACTACTAATGGGCTTCGGAATGACTCTGACTTCTTTACGAGATGTTAAAAAAATTGATAAAATGGGTCGTTTTATTATTGAAAGACCTAAATTTTTTAAACGTCTCATATATTTATGTGTTACCACGAGCCTATTGGCAACATTTTTTGGATTGTATTTAATCATCATAGGCTCTAACCAATTTGGCATTGGTCTTACTTCTTTCGGGTTGGGATTTTTGTCCCTTGCAAAGTCATTAATTGATCAGGCAAAAGACTTAACTGAGCATTACTAATTCAAATTTACAAATATTTTAAACTGTACTATTCATAACTCATTTCATTGCTTTGATTCTCATTGGTAATGGTATACCTTTGTGCCAATTTGAGCACAAGTCATTTATTCATCGTTTTTCAACCACTAATTCATGCCGAGAGATCGTAGTATCCGTACTGTACTAATCATAGGAAGCGGACCAATTGTTATTGGTCAAGCTTGTGAGTTTGACTACTCAGGATCACAAGCCGCAAGGTCTTTAAGAGAAGAAGGAATTGAAGTCATTCTGATCAATTCTAACCCAGCCACAATCATGACTGATCCCGTTACAGCGGATCATGTTTATTTAAAACCTCTGACTAAAAAGTCGATCAAAGAAATTCTAGAAAATCACAACATTGATGCGGTCTTACCAACTATGGGAGGACAAACTGCACTTAATCTTGCGATTGATTGTGATAAAGCAGGGATTTGGGAAAATTTTGGAGTTAAGATCATTGGGGTAGATATAGCAGCCATTGATACGACCGAAGATAGAGAGAAGTTCCGACTCAAAATGATTGAAATTGGAGTTAATGTATGTAAAGGTGATACGGCAACTTCATTCCTAAAAGGAAAAGAAATAGCACAAGAAATAGGTTTTCCCCTGGTTATTCGACCTTCTTATACTCTTGGTGGTTCAGGTGGCGGTTTCGTCAATACTCCGGAAGAATTTGATAAAGCTCTAAATCACGGACTTCAAACTTCTCCAATCCATGAGGTACTTGTAGAACAAAGTATTTTAGGTTGGAAAGAATATGAATTGGAATTGCTTAGAGATAATCTAGGCAATAT
Source organism: uncultured Roseivirgaceae bacterium (assembly GCA_964351175.1). Classification (GTDB taxonomy): domain Bacteria; phylum Bacteroidota; class Bacteroidia; order Cytophagales; family Cyclobacteriaceae; genus Fulvivirga. The sequence goes on from CAYGNU010000182.1 coordinate 6,278, forward strand.
TATCATTATATGCTCAATTGAGAATTTTGACCCTATGGGTGTTCATACTGGTGACTCAATTACAGTAGCTCCAGCAATGACACTTCCTGACACTGTGTATCAGGAAATGAGAAATCTTGCCAAAAGAATGATGAACGCCATCGGAATGTTTGCTGGTGGTTGTAATGTGCAGTTCTCTGTAAACCCAGAAACTGACGAAATTATTGGCATTGAGATTAACCCAAGAGTATCAAGATCTTCAGCTTTGGCATCTAAAGCCACCGGTTACCCTATTGCAAAAATAGCAGCTAAACTTGCTATTGGTTATAACTTGCATGAGTTAGACAATGCCATTACAGGTACAACGTCAGCATTCTTCGAGCCATCGCTTGACTATGTGATTGTTAAAATCCCGCGTTGGAACTTTGACAAGTTCCCAGGATCAGACAGGCTGCTAGGTCTTCAGATGAAATCAGTAGGAGAAGTAATGGGTATTGGAAGAAACTTCCAGGAAGCATTACAAAAAGCCTGTCAGTCATTAGAGATCAAGAGAAATGGTCTGGGTGCTGATGGTAAAGAACTTACCAAACAGGCTGAAATTTTATATTCACTGGAGCATCCAAGCTGGGATAGACTATTCCATATCTATGATGCTTTTAAATTGGGTATACCATATAAAACCATTCAAAACTTAACTAAGATTGATAAATGGTTCTTGAATCAAATTGAAGAACTGATTCTTGTCGAGAATGAAATCGAGAAGTATAATATAAATACCATTCCTGCAGATTTGTTGAGAACAGCAAAAGAAAAGGGTTACGCTGACCGTCAACTTGGCCATTTAATGAAGTGTTGGGAAAGTGAAGTATTTAATAAAAGAAAAGAGTTTGGTATCAATAGAGTTTATAAGCTAGTTGATACCTGTGCTGCCGAATTTGAGGCAAAAACACCTTACTATTATTCAGCATTTGATAAAGAAAACGAATCAATAGTATCTGACAAAAAGAAAATCATAGTGTTAGGCTCTGGACCTAATAGAATTGGCCAGGGTATTGAATTTGACTACTCTTGCGTTCATGGCATCTTAGCTGCAAAAGAATGTGGTTATGAAACAATCATGATCAATTGTAATCCAGAAACGGTATCTACCGATTTTGATGTTGCCGATAAACTCTATTTTGAACCAGTATTCTGGGAGCATATTTATGAGATTATTCAGCATGAGAAACCGGAAGGTGTAATTGTTCAATTAGGTGGGCAAACAGCCTTAAAGCTTGCTGAAAAACTTGAAAAGCATGGTATAAAAATATTAGGCACTTCATATGAAGCTCTAGATCTCGCTGAAGATAGAGGTAGTTTTTCTGCGTTGTTAAAAGAAAATGATATTCCTTATCCTGAATTTGGAGTAGCAGAGGATGCAGAAACTGCTCTTGAGCTATCAAAAGTTTTAGGGTTCCCACTACTCGTTAGACCTTCCTACGTGTTAGGTGGCCAGAGTATGAAGATTGTGATCAACGAACAGGAACTTGAATCACACATCATTGATATTTTAAAGAAAATACCGGGCAACAAAGTTTTATTAGATCACTTCTTAGATGGAGCCATAGAAGCTGAAGCAGATGCCATCTGTGATGGTGAAGATGTATACATCATAGGTATCATGCAGCATATAGAGCCTGCTGGTATTCACTCTGGAGATTCTTACGCAGTATTGCCTCCATATAATTTAGGCGATCTTATTGTTAAGCAGATTGAAACTTATACCAAAAAAATCGCACTGGCATTGAGAACGGTAGGTCTAATTAATATACAGTTTGCTATCAAAGACGATAAAGTTTATATCATTGAGGCTAACCCTAGGGCTTCTAGAACAGTACCGTTTATATGTAAGGCATATAGAGAACCATATGTGAATTATGCTGTTAAAGTAATGCTTGGTGAGAAGAAGGTCAAAGACTTCGACTTCAAGCCTTATAAATCAGGATATGCTATCAAAGAGCCTGTATTCTCTTTCAATAAATTCCCTAATGTCAACAAAGAGTTAGGTCCAGAAATGAAATCTACAGGTGAAGCCATCTATTTTATCGATGATTTGATGGACGATTATTTTATGAAAATTTACTCTGAACGAAACCTATA
>CAYGNU010000183.1:0-8390 GCA_964351175.1 uncultured Roseivirgaceae bacterium
TATTTTGTGACTCTGGAACTTGAACTCTGATATCTTGAGCAAGATTCTTCATTTCTTGCATTCCTTTTCTAACTCTAGTTCCAGCTGCGTTGTTCTTTTTGTCATAGAATTTTTCGAAGTCAGACTCCAATCCCATCACTAAATCTTTAAGTTCTTCAAATCTTTTCATACTTGATAATTTTTAAGGTTATTGAATTTTTTCAGTTAATAATTTGAAGTGCCAATATACTTAAAATGTTTATAATTAAACCATTTAAGGACACTTTTTTACTTTTTTACTTTGTAATAGTCATTATTTCCTCTCTTCTATAAACACCCTCGTCAAGTTTGCTTTTTACACTTGCGAAAGCGTCAATAGTTTCTTTTACATCTTCCAAGGAATGTGCTGCAGTAGGTATCAATCTTAACATGATAATCTCTTTGGGCACCACTGGATAAACCACCATAGAACAGAAGATACCATAGTTTTCCCTCAGATCCACAGTCATATTACCACCTTCACCAATGCCTCCTTTAAATAACACTGGGGTAACTGGCGATTTAGTAGAACCTAGATCAAATCCATGTTCCCTTAAACCTGATTGAAGGGCATTAACCACTTTCCAAAGATTTTCTTTTAATTCAGGCTTAGTTCTTAATAACTCTAAACGCTTCAATGCACCTATTACCAATGGCATAGGCAATGACTTCGCATAAATTTGCGATCTCATTGTATATCTTAAGTACGTGATGATTTTTTGATCTCCTCCTACAAATGCACCAATACTTGCCATTGACTTAGCAAAAGTAGAGAAGTAAAGATCAATATCATCCTGAACACCTTGCTCCTCACCTGTTCCAGCTCCAGTTTTACCCATTGTACCAAAACCATGTGCATCATCCACAAACAGTCTAAATCCGTATTTCTCTTTAAGTGCAACTACATCTTTAAGATTGCCTTGATTTCCTGACATTCCAAATACACCTTCGGTAATTACTAAAATACCACCACCAGTCTCGTCAGTTATTCTTTTGGCTCTTTTTAATTGAGTCTCAAGGTTCTCTATATTATTATGTGGGTATACAAATCGTTTACCGATATGCAATCTCAAACCATCAATTATACAGGCATGCGATTCAGCATCGTAAACAATAACGTCTTTCCTATCAACAATGGAATCTATAATAGAAACCACCCCCTGATAACCAAAATTTAACAACATTACAGATTCCTTCTTAATGAAATCAGCAAGTTGATTTTCCAATTCAATATGGTGTACAGAGTTTCCTGACATCATTCTAGCACCCATTGGGTACGCTAGACCCCACTGAGCAGCTGCATCAGCATCTGCTTTTCTTACTTCAGGGTGATTTGCTAAACCAAGGTAATTGTTAAGACTCCATGTCAAAACCTCCTTACCATTAAACTTCATTCGAGGTGCAATTTCACCTTCTAGTTTTGGGAACATGAAGTAGTCTTTTGGAAGGTTAGCGAACTTTCCCAAAGAACCCTGCTCTACATTTAATTTATCAAATAGATCCACGCTAATTTTTGTTTAATTGTCGTTCGTGCTTTCTTAAAAATCACACAAACTTAAGATTAAATATGTGGTTTATCAACAGTGCAATTGCTTTTAATGTTTAACAGATTTAGTTTTTCGGAAATAATTATTTAGCATTGTGAGACATTATTTCAAGCCTTTCCCCATGCCAAAAATCAAGAAAATATTAATTGCCAATAGAGGCGAAATTGCATTAAGAATAATGCGAACTGCCAAAGAGATGGGTATAAGCACTGTAGCGGTGTTTAGCGAAGCCGATAGAGACGCATTACATGTTCGATATGCCGATGAAGCAGTTTGCATTGGTCCCCCAGCTTCTGCAAGTTCATACCTCGATCAGGAAAAAATAATCAAAGTTTGTAAAGATCTCAACGTTGACGCTATTCATCCTGGTTATGGGTTTTTATCTGAGAATGCGGGTTTTGCTAATAAAGTAGCTGAAAATGGATTAATATTTATTGGGCCATCTGCCTCGGCAATAGAAACTATGGGTGACAAGCTTGCCGCTAAAGCCGCTGTAGCCAAATATGATGTGCCATTAGTTCCAGGTACTGAAAAGGCCATTGATGATATCCCGGAAGCTAAAGCAATAGCTAAAGAAATTGGCTATCCTATTTTAATAAAAGCAAGTGCAGGTGGTGGTGGTAAAGGAATGCGAATTGTCGAATAAGACGCTGACTTTGATGAACAAATGAATAGAGCTATTAGCGAGGCTAAATCAGCCTTCGGTGATGGGTCTGTGTTTATCGAAAAGTTTGTCACTTCTCCCAAACATATCGAATTTCAGATATTAGGCGATCAACATGGTAATATTGTACACTTATTTGAACGTGAGTGTTCCATTCAAAGAAGGCATCAGAAGGTAATAGAAGAAGCCCCATCCTCATGCCTAACGCCTGAAGTAAGAGAAGCGATGGGCAAAGCTGCAGTTGGTGTTGCTAAGGCTTGCAACTATTACGGAGCTGGAACTGTAGAATTTATCGTGGATAATCAACTCAATTTCTATTTCTTAGAAATGAATACTCGCTTACAGGTTGAGCATCCTGTAACAGAGGAAATAACAGGTATTGATTTAGTTAAAGAGCAAATAAAAATAGCTGAAGGAGAACGGCTTACTTTTAAACAAGAAGACCTTTCCTTTACAGGACATGCTATTGAATTAAGAGTATATGCCGAAGACCCTGCCAACAACTTTTTGCCAGACATTGGCAACCTAACAATTTATAGACGCCCAGAAGGTCCTGGTGTTAGAATAGATGACGGCTTTGAAGAAGGAATGGATATTCCCATCTATTATGACCCAATGATCGCAAAGATGACGGTGTATGGTGACAACAGAGAAAAGGCCATTGATAGAATATTAAGGGCTATTGATGAATATGAGATCATTGGAATTGAAACTACCTTGGCCTTTGGTAAATACGTATTCAACCACGAAGCATTTAGAAGTGGTAAGTTCGATACAAAGTTTGTTGACGAACACTATAAGCCTGAGTATCTGAAGCCTACAATGACAAAGGATGAAGAGCAAGTAGCTTCTATATTGACAGCACATATTTTAAATAACAAAAAGGCTAAAGCCACCGATAATACCGGAACTGTAAAAACCGAAAGTAAGTGGAAGAAAAGGGCGTGGCGTTAACTTATATCAATGGCGGAAATTAAACCATTACGTGCCTGGAGATATAACGAAGAGCTTTCAAAAAGCATCGATGAAATAACCTCCCCTCTATTTGATGTTGTTTCGCAGAAGCAACGGGAAAGACTTTACCAAAACCCTTATAACTCCATACATTTATCTGTACCTCAAGGTGAATATGCTGCTAAAAAAGCCAAAAATACGCTTGACCAATGGAAAAAAGAAGGGATAATAGATCATGATTCCCTACCAGGAATCTATGTTTATTATCAATACTTCACATTAGCAGGGAGCCAGAAAGAATATTGTAGAAAGGGATTCATCTGTAACATCAAAGCCTACCATTGGGATGAAAATATCATTCTGAGGCATGAAAATACAATACCAGGGTCAGTTAATGACAGAATTGATATCCTTACAGAAACTGAACTTAATGTAAGTCCAACGCACGGCTTATATACCGATGACAGTTTCGTACTTGAGCAGTACATGGATGAAAGTATGTTACAGCCCATCTATGAATCAGAAGACTACCAAGGGGTAAGAGATGTACTAAGTGTTATTCATGATGCCGAAGTAATCAAGAAATTCATCAAGGTTATAGATGATAAAAAGATAATATTAGCTGATGGTCATCACCGATATGAAGGTTCTATGCTTTATAGGCAGCAAAAGATGAAAGAGAACCCTAATCATACTGGCAATGAAGGTTATAACTATCATTTGATGTTTTTAACCAACACGGAAGCCGATGACCTTAGGATTTTACCTACCCATAGAGTTATCAAAGGGCTGGATAACTTCTCTCCTGCGGAGATTGTGAAAAAACTAGAGGAATTTTTTATCATTAAGCCAGTTGAAGAAGCGCACAGTATCAATGAGATTATTTTAGGTAAACAATGGGCTTTTGGGATCCTATTCAAGGATTTTGCAATTAAAGTGCGTTTAAAACCAGAGATGATTAATACTATAAGTTGGAAGTTTCCAGATGCCATTAAGGAAATAGACCTTACGGTAATGCATTACTTCATTATTGAAAAGTGTTTAGGCATACCTGGCAAAGATCAGAGGGCTTCAAACATTTTGGAGTTTGACAGAAGTTTTAGTGACTGCCATGCGAAAGTGATTACTGAAAATGCACAAATGGCAATCATTACCAATGATATTTCAATGGAAGATGTGAAGCAGGTTTGTTATAGTGGATTTACTATGCCTCAGAAATCAACTTACTTCTATCCAAAAGTAATTTGCGGATTTCTTTTTAGCTCAATCAAAGAAAATGAATTTAAGTCGCCCCCTTATTCTTGCTTCTAAATCTCCTAGAAGAAGTCAACTTTTAAAAGAAGCAGGTTTTAGTTTTACGGTTAAAACTAAGGAGGTGGACGAGTCATTTCCTGATGATATGCAAACATATAATGTTGCAGAATATATTGCACTCAATAAGGCTAAAGCTTTTCAGGATTCTTTAAATGATGAAATTGTAATGACAGCTGACACTGTGGTTATCGTTGATGATCAGATATTAGGCAAGCCTGCAGATCATACCGAAGCTTTTGAAATGATAAAATCCATGTCAGGCAGAAGTCATGAGGTTATGACTGGTGTGGCATTGGTAACTAAAGACAAAATATCCACTTTATCGGATACTACTACTGTAGCATTTAAATCATTAACAGATCAGGAAATTAATTACTATATAGAAAACTACAAACCATTTGATAAGGCAGGTGCTTATGGTATTCAAGAATGGATTGGAATGATTGGTATTGAACGCATAGAAGGTTCCTATTTTAATGTAGTAGGACTTCCAATTCAAAAGGTATATGAAGCACTACTCCCCTATTCAGTTTAGTTTTCTAGTAACTGATTATAAATATTCAAAGTAGCTGCTGCTGTGGTTTGCTTGCTAAACTGCTCCAATTTTTCTGTGGCACCCTCTGTTAACTTTTTCACCAATTGCTCATCATCTAAAAGACTTATGACGCTTTCCGCTAAACTCGATACATCTCCTATATTATCAAGTAATCCTGTTTTTTGATCTTCTACCAACTCAGGAATACCCCCTGCCGCTGTAGCCACTACAGGCACCTTACAAGCAAAAGCATCAATAATTGAGGTACCAAGCCCTTCAGTCTTAGAAGTGATCAGAAATAGGCTAGCTTGGGGTAATAAAGAGGGTATGTTATCTACGAAACCGGCAAAAGTCACCTCCCGATCAACATTAAGGTTATGTGAATAACTTACAATTTCTGCTTTCATAGGTCCATCACCAAAAATGATGAAATGTACATCACTTCTCTTATCACTGACCATCTTGACAGTATCTAAAAAAGTGAAATAATCTTTATGATCTGCCAGTGCAGAAGTATTAACCACCAGCTTCAAAGATCGATCTAGGCCATATTGCTCATAAATATCGGCATCATCTACTTTTTTGAATTTGTCTAAGTCAACACCACTATAGACAGTAGTGCATCTTTCTTTGCCTTCATCAAGATAAGATCTCATTATCTTTTCAATAGCTTTTGATACGCATAGATATTTACATATTCCAGAATGATTATATCTCTTTTTTGTTAAATATGAGGTACTGGGAGCAAAATCTACGCGCCTGGATACAACAACCTTGATGTCCATTCCTAGTGAAAGTGCATAATAGCAAAGCAGATGTGCCTTGGCAGTATGTGCATGAATAATATCGAAATTCTTAGATAGTCTTTTTAATGTTAAGGCAGTTCCAAATAGCTGTAATCCACTAAATGAAACAGAATGATATGGAATATTATTCTTGTCACAATATGCCTCAAATGAGGAGCCTTCTCTACACAAAACTTCATTATCCACTCCTTCTCTTGAGGTCTCTTCCAACAGATAAGCTATCTGCTGTTCGCCCCCTCTCCAAGATTTTTCACTACTTATGTGCAGTATTCGCATCACTCAAATTTAGCAATCAAATTATCTTTATATCTTTACCTTTTAATTAATTTCTTATGAGCGTTAAAATACCTGAAAACACTTCTAAAAACACCCATAATGTTGTAGCAGAAATTCTGCTTGAAGAAAAAGAGTTAGATAATGTCCTAGATATTCCTTCTGGCTCCGGTTCGTTTACACAACGTTTATTAGAAAAAGGTATTAATGTCCATTCAGGTGACATTGAAAATATCATGATGGTTGAAAATAAAAATTTCAATGTTGCAAATATGAATCACGAACTACCCTATGAAGATAATTTCTTTAGTGCGGTGGTGTGTATCGATGGTATAGAGCATTTGGAAAGACCTTTTGACTTCATTAGAGAATGTTATAGAGTGACAAAACCAGGTGGTAGAATCATTATCTCAACCCCAAATATTAATGCGCTCAGATCTCGCTGGCGGTGGTTTTGGACAAGTCATCACAACAAGTGCAAAACACCTTTAAACGAAAATAAACCAACTCCACTTCATCATATCAATATGATGTCATATCAGCGCTTAAGGTATATTTTACACACTTCAGGATTCAAAATTAATGAAGTAAGAACTAATAGAGTTAAAGGTATCAGTTGGTTGTATATGATATTTGCTCCTATTAGCTGGTTAGCTATTAAATTAGTTTTTGGCAAGGAAGAGAAAGATCCTCAGCAGAAAGAAGTAAACAAAACAATTGTTTCGGATCTTTTTGGAAAAGCACTTTTATTTGGTGAAACAATGATTCTTTCTGCAAGAAAGTAATTCTACTTTTCAAGATTTAAATTCCTAAGCTTGGCATATTTCAAAAAACGGTAGTACGCTCCGTTTTTACATACTACAAAACCAGCATAACCATCTAAAAAGCCTAAACGGATAATGTAATTCTTAAGAAAATTGAGAATTGGATAAAATATCAAATGTATAATAACATTGGCTTTTTTTCCTTTTTTATGGTCTTCTAGAGCGGCAATTGTGGAGAATTTATTCATCTGTGTAATATGATCCTCCATTTTTCTATAAGTGTAGTGCAAAATATCAGCTTTCACTGCTTTTGTAGTTGCCCCTTCATTCATCACAACCGTATCATGCGGATTAACCCCACCCCATTTACCTTTTTTTCTGTTCCAGAGCCTGATTTTTGAATCTGGATACCAGCCTCCATGCTTTATCCATTGTCCACAATAATTGTTTAAGCGATTGAATCGATATCCGTCAGCTTTAGCTCCATCCTTTCTCAAAAGTTTGATAACTGACTGCAGGTTTTCAGAAAGGCGTTCATCAGCATCTAAAGAAAGTACCCAGTCATTTGAAGCTTGATCAATAGCATAATTCTTCTGCTCTATATGGCCTTCAAAAGTATGTTCAATGAATTTGACATTAAATTTCTCTGCTAGACCTCTCGTTTGATCAGTTGAAAAAGAATCAACCACAATCAACTCATCTACCACCTCATGCATGGATTGTAGACATTCCTCAATATTCTCCTCCTCATTGTAGGTGATAACTACTCCCGAAATCTTCATGGCCGCACTCATTTTGGTAAAGCTTCTAAAAGTTGATCTGAAGTAATAGACAAAGCACATTTAAAATGGCCCTCTGGACAGGCGCGATGTCCATGAAGCCCACAAGGCCTACAATTTAATGTATCTAAAGTGTTGATTACTTTGCCATTATCTGATAATGGTCCAAAACCAAATCCATTGACAGTAGAGCAAAATATAGCTCTAACTGGAGCATTCATGGCCGAAGCGAAATGTAAAGGTGCTGAATCATTAACATAATTCATCACAGCATCTTGCATGAGGGCAGCTGAAGCTAAAGGCGTAAGCTTACCAGCCAAATTCTCGATATTCTTGTGTTTTACCTTCTCAATAATCTCATTACAAAGTGTCAGATCACCAGGAGCACCTATTAAAAAAACTTTCAAATCAGAGGACAACTGATTAATAAAATCAATCCATTTTTCTTTTGGCCATTGTTTAGTAAACCAAACTGATGCTGGTGCGACTGTAATGAACTTCTCAGTTTTATATTCCGCTACCTTATCGAAGTCATCCTTAGAAGGATATACTTGAGGTCTAGCGGCTTTATTATCAGTTATTGAAGCAATGAGTTGTTGATTTCTTTCTACCTCGTGAACTTGACCATTGGGCTCAATATGATGCTCATATTTTTCACTAAAAAACATCGACATCGGGTTCTTTTTAAAACCTACAACCCTTTTCGCACCAGATAGCGATGCAATAACCCCCGATG
>CAYGNU010000184.1:0-8357 GCA_964351175.1 uncultured Roseivirgaceae bacterium
GCACAGTCAGTGACAGGGTCCAAATTCTTATTGGAAATTGATGATTACAAATTAATGATTGATTGCGGCATGTTTCAAGGGCCAAAAGAATTGAGGCTAAGAAATTGGAATAAGCTTCCTATAGAAGAAGAAACAATTGACGCTGTGATTCTTACTCATGCCCACATAGATCATTCAGGGTACCTCCCTAAATTGGTTAAAAATGGATTTAAAGGACCAATCTATTGCACCGAAGCTACAGAAGGTCTTTTAAGAATATTGTTGCTCGATGCTGCCAAGCTACAAGAAGAAGAAGCTGAATTCGCAAAAAAGAAAGGCTATTCAAAGCATAACACGCCAGAGCCTTTATTCAATACAGAAGATGCAGAGTCTGTATTGAAATTGATAAAAACAGCCCCATATAGCGAGTCTACCAATTTGACTGAAGGTATAAAATTCACTTTCAATAACGCTGGCCATATCTTAGGTTCTTCTATAGTTGAGCTTTTTGTAAAAGGTGAAGAACAGGAGAAAAAACTAGTTTTTTCTGGTGATTTGGGAGGCTATAATCAACCGCTACTCGAACAACCTACCTCCATTAAAAACACTGATATATTATTGGTTGAATCTACCTACGGAGGTAAGACCAACGACCATTCAAATTTTGAGGAAATATTTGCAAACAAAATTAATCAAGTACTTGATAGAGGCGGATGCGTCTTGATTCCGTCATTTGCTGTTGGTAGAACTCAACTTCTACTGTATTACTTTCAAAAATTCCAGTCCGAAGGACTGATACCCAATTGCCCTATTTATGTTGATAGCCCAATGGCCATTAGCACAACTTTCTTATATCAACAATATCCTGATTATCATACACTATCACCAGATGACTTTAAAGGTGATGGTCTTTTTGACTACCCTACTATCCATTATTATAAGTCACAAGAATCATCAGTTATCATTAATGATATTAGAAGTAATGCGATTATTATTTCGGCTAGTGGCATGTGTACTGGAGGTAGAATTTTACATCACCTCTATCATAGACTGTCCAGAAAAAATGATACTGTATTGTTTGTAGGATATCAGGCCTTTGGTACACGCGGAAGACGGCTTGTAGATGGTGAAACATCCGTAAGAATATTTGGTATTGATGTACCAGTAAAATGTCAGATAGATAATTTAAAGGGTCTTTCGGCACATGCTGATATGAATGAACTACATCAATGGTTATCTAACTTTGAAGAAGCACCAAAAATGACATTCGTCATACACGGTGAAGTTGAAAATTCTATTGCATTAGCCAATTACCTGAGGATTGATAAAGGTTGGGACAATGTATATGTACCCAACTATCTTGAGTCATTTGAGCTTTTTAGGGGCATATAATCCTAAAACAAAACACCCCTTGAGAACCTAGTCTCAAGGGGTGAATCGTTGTCTATAGTTGGCTTTATGATTCAAGTATACGCAGATGCTTAAAATCTGCATACTAGTTCTGGTCAAAGTGATTTATTTGGCGATAAAATGCATTTCAAAGCTTTGAAGTTGCTTGAATCAAAAGCTGCTTGTCAATTATGATTTCTGAACGCTTACAGTTATTACTAAATACGGTTGTTTCAAGTTGCAGTCAGAGATAAGTTAAAACAAAACATCCCTTGAGAACCTGGTCTCAAAAAATTCATTGTTGGTTATAGTCGAATGTTTTGCTTCAGCCTGATATTTCATTGCTCCATTTTTGCTTTTTTCTTTTTGAGCAGCCTTTCAATCCCCTCATCTCTTAATTCAATGGCGATGTCTAATGGAGTTTTTCCGTAATTGTCTTTTTTATCAATATCAATTCCCTTATCGATTAAATATTCAGCCACCTTTCGCTGTCCACAACCCACGGCAACATGCAATAAAGTAGTGCCACGTTGACTTTGAATATTGATACTTGACGGGACACTAAGCAAAGTATCAAGCTTTTCTAAGTTTCCTTCACATACAGTTTTAAAAATCTCTGGTTGCTGCTGATCCTGACTATAAAAAGCCAATATAAATGGAAAGAAGAATGATGCTAAAGCAAGTTTTGTCATGGCATCATATTTTGACTATTTAAATGTTTATCAATCACAGGCTACTGTAAAAAGATTCAGTTAGTTGAAAACTTTGAGCCCATATTTAATAGTGAATATTGAGCTAAGCTATTTTTTTATATCAAAAAATCAAAATACTGGGGGTTTTGCCTTCTACCCTACGGTAGTGATTTTGAGGCAAGGAAGAAATTAGACAGTGCCATAAAACAAAACACCCCTTGAGAACCTGGTCTCAAGGGGTGAATCGTTGTCTATAGTTGGCTTTATGTTTCAAGTATACGCAGAAGCTGTAGAACTGCATACGATTTCTGGTCAAAATGATTTATTTATCGATAAACTGCATTTATCAACTTCTAGTCAAATTGGTATAAGCTCTTAGGAATTTGTAATTCTAGAGCTATGATCGTAGGATTTTCAATCCGTTTCATACAGTCGGATTACAGACCGTATGATATTGATTTTAGATTGAAAGTCTGAAATAGCAAGATCTCAGTGTTTGTCTCCTTGTCCTGTTCTTTTATTTAAAATCTCTATTGTTCCTTCGCTGCCTAACTCCTTGAAATAAAAGACTTCAAAAACAATAACTGAAATCAGTTTTATAATTTTATCGGTCAACTCATTCTTCTTACCACTAATTGATATTATGGCCTTATCACCTTTTTTGTTAGACATGAACCCAAGTCCTTTTAATTTTAAAATCCGTTCTTCTGATAATAGATAATCAGCTTCTAATTTTCTAATGTTGGACATCGTCAGTTTAGCCCCAACTTTTATTCTATTAATTTCAATTGATAAGTTGCCAGTTTTTCCAAGAGTTATATGTAACCCTCTTATTTCACCACGTACAAATTGCGACAAATAATCAAGTAGAACATTTTTACCGCTCTTACTTTTTTGCCTTTTTGGGATTTGGTTCAATTCACTGAGCTCTTTCTCTTTTTCGTCAATGAATCTAGAGGTTATAGATTTAAGGCTATCGTCAGGTTCTTCTTTGAACTTTTTTCTTAAGTTCTCAATTACTCTTTTTATAAAATATTTATCATCATAAAACTCGTCTTTAAGATTTTTTAGAGTTTGAAGTCGCCTATTAATTTGTTCAAGTGCTTCTAAATGAAAATGTGCAATTAAAAACTCCTGTTCTTTTACAGCCTCGTCAATGAGCCGAAGAAGCTCTGACTTCTCTGTTTCAAGTTCTTTGATCAAAGTCTGCAAGTCGTCCAATCTGTATTCTATTTTCTAAACTAAAACTTCGTGCCAATCATCATCTATAAAGTAGGTCCCTTGCCAGCAACAACTCAATATAATTATTAACTATATCAAACCTATGGCTATAGGATGTATTATATTTTTCTTTCTAATAATAATAAAAATAGCGAATTTTTACTATCCTGAAGTATGGTATTTCAAATTGCTTTAGTAGGTCTCCTCAATTTGGTATTTTTGTAAAACAAAACACCCCTTGAGAACCTGGTCTCAAGGGGTGAATCGTTGTCTATAGTTGGCTTTATGATTCTAATATATAAAGTTTAATTTCCCCTGCGTATCTATTGACGACAAAACATCAAAAAGGTCGACCAACTGCATCTTCCATCTTCTAAAGAAAATTGAGGACGTACAATTCAAATTAATAGTACTACAATTCAACTCAATAATTCTACAACCTAAGAAATTATCCATGGACGTATCATTCTTTCTACGTTAAATTGAACAAATTAAAAAATGATACCATGAAAAAAATAATAACTATTCTGTTTGCCTTGTTGATAGTAAATACATCAATAATTTTTGCGCAAGAGCTTCCTAAAGATGGTGCTGTGATATCAATGGAAGGTAACCAGATTCAATTGGTTGCTGGAGAAAAATTAGTGACTGATTTGACTCTTATAAAATCGAAAAGATACAAAAGAGTGGCATTTGGTGGCTTAACTACTAAAGCGCCAGAAGGCATTACGGTTACATTTGAGCAGGATTCGAATGAGAAAAATCTTTTCCATATGACGTTACTAGCTAATGATGTATTTACTACAGATACCTTTACTTTGATAATAAAAGGAGAAGGGAAAAATGCTCATAAAGTTCGAGGACTTGCCATTTCTGTCAAAATCACAAATAATCAAATTGTGACTTCAAACTGATACAATAAGAATTTCTTATTTTTATCAGTAAAATGAATGAATCTTTAAAAAAGTATGGGCTGAGAATCACCGTCTCAGCCTTTATATATTTATTCTTCAGGGTTACTTCTCAAACCCTTAATGGCACCAATACAGATGACACTGCTGTATGGCCTTATCTTCTATTATTTGCCATAATAGTCGTGTTGATAGTTTGGGAAGTATGCGATAGAGTCATATGCTATTTCGTTAGGTGTTTCCCTCATTATCTGACGTCTAGAAAATGGTTGATTTTCATTTTTTTAGCCGCAACCCTCGCGTCTTTTCCATTAGTCACAGCATTCATATATTTTGAAACCTTTTATTTAAAAGTTTGGCTGAATTATGTTCAAGATTCAAATCATGAGTTTATCACCCACCTACCCCAAGGCTTTGTTGTAGCATTGCTGATTATATCAGTTGAAATTTTAAAGATCTACTATACGCATACTAAAAATATGGAAGTAGAGAAAACACGTATGCAAAAGGAACTATTAAGAACGCAATATGAAAGTCTTAAAAACCAAATCAACCCACATTTCCTATTCAACAATTTTAGTGTTCTAGATGCCCTTATACATACCGATCAACAAGTTGCTTCTAATTTTTTAAAGCAACTTTCAAAACTTTATAGATACATCTTAGATAATAGAGAAAATGAGATGGTTCCCTTATCAAAGGAACTTGAATTGCTTGATTCCTACATGTTTCTTTTACAGATAAGGCATGAGGATTGTATCTTTCTTGACCTTGATGTTAATATCAATCCAGATAATTTTTACATCCCGACACTTTCATTACAAATGTTAATTGAAAATGCTGTAAAGCATAATAGATTTAATAAAGAACAACCGCTATTAATTAAAATTTTCACGGAGGATGAGTTCATAATCATCCAGAATAAAGTCAACCTTCAAAAAGAACAAACTAATTCAACGAAAGTGGGCCTTGAAAATATAAAAAGTAGGTATCATTTACAGTCTGACAAGAAGGTAATTGTATATCAATCAGATGAAATATTCAAGGTGAAGCTTCCCATTCTAACTTCAATTAGTTTGGTATGAACATAGTTATTGTTGAAGATGAAAAACTAAGTGCTGAAAGACTTAAATCTTTGGTTCATCAGATTGATCCTAAGATCGAGGTTCTAGCCCTATTGTCTTCAGTAAATGAAGCAATTGAATGGTTTCGTGATAATTCGCCTCCAGACATTCTACTTCTTGATATTCAATTGAGTGACGGAACCTCATTTGATATTCTTGCCACACTTTCAACACTCCCGACCATCATTTTCACTACAGCCTATGATGAGTATGCATTAAAGGCATTTAAATACAATAGTATTGAGTATTTACTTAAGCCAATAGACAAAGATGACTTGAGTAACGCCCTAGATAAATTTAGACAGCTTAACAGTCGCCCTTCATATGATGGCTCCTTCATCAAAAAGCTTGAAACTGTTGAAAAATCTATAACTGGAGAGTATAAAAAGAGGTTTTTAATAAAAGTTGGTGAGCAATATAAAAATGTAGATGTTAAAAACACCGCTTATATTTATTATCAAAATGGCGGGTGTAGTCTTGTGACAAAGGAAGATAAAAAATTGCCACTTGATTATTCTCTTGACCAGTTAGAAGGACTTTTAGACCCAGCTACTTTCTTTAGAATCAACAGACAGTTTATAATTAGTGCCGCGTCTATTGCAGAAATACACACCTATTTTAATAGCAGATTATTACTAATGCTCAATCCAAAATCAGATCATGAGGTAATTGTTAGCCGCGACAGAGTAAGTGCATTTAAAAGCTGGATGGATAGCTAAAAAAATATTGCTTGAGCTAAAGTTGACAAACCAATTTCAAAGCGGCTTGAACTGAGAAGCTTATAGAAGGCGAAATTTTAATATTTATATTTTAAGTGGCAAGAAATAAGCATCACCATTGATTTACCTAGCGTTGAACAAGTAAGAATACTTTATTACAATAAAATTGGAGTCCTTCTCTTCATTGGCCATTTTTTTCTAAACTGTGTTCATGAACCAATGAAGTTTCTATTTTTTTGCCATTTTTAAGTTCTGTACTTAGGCCTAAGGATAAAATCAATGTACCTAAAAAAGCAGACTTCATACTGGATTTAGTTAACAGGTCGGTCTTTCATTCAATTGCAGAGCCTTATCCTCACATAAAGGTTAACAATGTAAAGAATTGGAACGATAACTTTTAAATTCAAATATTATTAACTTTGCTTATGCATTTTTTAGATTTTTAAGCAAACCATTTTAAAATAAGTTGCGTCAAGGTTATGTCTCACTTTTTCCATAAACTTGACAGAAATCAACACTCTTAAATAATTATAGCCACAGCTACACGAAACAACTTAATGAAGGAAATTACCTTAATTATTCCTGTTTATAACGAGGAAGAATCATTGGAAAAACTCAAGGATACTTTAGACATCTTCCTTAAAGAATCACCTATCTCTGTTCTTGTACTTTTTGTTAATGATGGCTCAACAGACAGAAGTTACAAAATTATACAGAACATTATTCATGATAATTCAAACTACGCTGCCATTTCGTTGGAGAAAAATAGTGGCCTTAGTACGGCAATAAAAGCAGGAATTGATTATACCCAATCTAAGTGGATAGCATATATGGATGCCGACATGCAGACCACTCCTATGGATCTAATTAAATACTATCCTTTCATGGACAGTTTTGATATGATCAATGGTATAAGGAGTAAGAGAAAAGATAGTTTTATAAAGAAAATATCTTCCCTAATTGCCAACACGTTTAGAAGGTATATGATTAATGATGGTATAGCAGATACCTGCTGTCCTCTTAAGCTTATGAGGTCTGATACCGCCAAATCAATCCCTTTTTTTAAAGGTATGCACCGCTTTATACCTGCTCTGATTCAACTACAGCAAGGAAAAGTAAAACAACTTGAAGTAAGTCATTTTGAGAGGTATGCGGGTTCTGCTAAATATCATTTATGGAATAGACTAACTGGTCCATTTTTAGATACATTGGTCTTTGTTTGGATGCGAAAGCGATATATCAATTATAAAATATCTGTTAATGAAGTGAGGTCAATTAATAAAAATGAAAAGGCAGCTTCATGAGTGAATCATATTGGGTGTATTTTGTGGGCTTGGCCGCACAGCTTCTATTTAGCTCAAGGCTGATTATTCAATGGGTTAGGTCAGAAAAATCAGGACGAGTACTTTCTCCTACCATATTCTGGCAACTAAGCCTTATTGCCTCTTTTCTGTTAATTGCTTACGGCATTCTTAGAGATGACCCCATCATTATCTTTGGTCAGGTAATTTCATATTTCATCTATATTAGAAATCTCCAATACAAAAGCGCCTGGAAGTACATTCCTGTATATTTCAAGATAATTGTCGTGGTATTCCCTATTGCTACAATTCTTTGGTTGATATTATCGAGCCAGCATAACTGGAGTACCATCATAGGTAACCCTGACATTTCTGATTTTATGCTCATTTGGGGTGTTTTAGGTCAGGTTATCTTTGCACTAAGATTCTTGTATCAATGGTATATTTCAGAGAAGCAGAAAAAATCAGTCTTACCTACAGGTTTTTGGGTAATAAGTCTGATTGGGTCACTGTTCATTGTCTCTTATGGAGTTTACAGATATGACCCTATTCTAATACTCGGACAATCATTTGGCTTAGTTATTTATATCAGAAATATCCAAATTGGATTAAAGGCCAAGCCAATTAAAATCAATTCTAAACTTGTATGAAAAAGACAATATTAGTTACCGGAAGTGCAGGCTTTATTGGTTCACATGTTTCAGAAAGGCTAATTGACAAAGGTTATGAAGTGGTGGGCATTGATAATTTTGACCCTTTTTATCTTCGGAGTATAAAAGAGAAAAACATTCAGCAAATACTTAGTTCAAAGTCGTTCCATTTTTTTGAAGCCGATCTCTTAACTAGTAATTTAAATGAATTACTAGCGAAATATAAGGTTGATTGTATAATTCATTTAGCTGGAAAAGCCGGTGTCAGGCCATCAATAGAGTCTCCACAAGACTATATAGACAATAATATTACAGGTACGTTAAACCTGTTAAACTACATCAGAGATGAGAATATCATGAAAATGGTTTTT
>CAYGNU010000185.1:0-8355 GCA_964351175.1 uncultured Roseivirgaceae bacterium
ATTTTTTCTGGTAGATGTTTGGTTTTAAAAAGTGTACGATTAAATTTGCACTCGCTAAACGCAAAAGCCCCCATAGCTCAGCTGGCCAGAGCAACTGACTTGTAATCAGTAGGTCGTTGGTTCGAATCCGACTGGGGGCTCAAAAACAAAGAACCCTGCACAATTTGTGCAGGGTTCTTTGTTTTTGAATACTGATGAGTTGAGAACCAACGACCAATAAAAACACGTTGGTCGAAATCGTAACGTAGTGAAGATTCACGAGGGCCTTTAGCGTATGCTAGTGGGTATGAGTAATCCGACTGGGGGCTCTCAAAATCAAGCACTTACATTAATTTGTAAGTGCTTTTTTCTTTTACAGGCAAACAATAGGCAAACATTATTGACTGTATTCATAGCCTAATTATTTTTTCTAATTTCTTTCCTGCAGCTTGTTAAAACATGTCAATTAGCCGTTGACAAACAAGCATAATGACTTTTACACAATTAATATTTTTGATAACAAAAGAATGTGAATTGCGTCATCTGGAGATTTGAGTGCGATGTAGTTCTGTTGCTTTACAATCCAATAATTATTATAATTCTCATCAGCTATAAGTTCTTGGTAATAGTTGAATAAATTGGGTTACCTAAAATATTTAATTCGTGGTTTGATATATCAATCTTTCTTTCAACTTGACTCTTGATTTTGTATGCTCTATTTGGATTTAAGATTAGAGCCTAAGAATAGTCTAAAAGGAGGATATGATTTCAGCCGATGGTGAATTTATTTTGAATTTACCCATATCAATAGTTTTATCGTCTTATAGCTTCAATTGAAGGTTTTACTGTTAATCTAGTTGAAAAAATTAAATAGTAGAACCTAAGTATTGTTTTGCGTTCCAAACCTTCATAATCCATGATTTTGCGTTTTATTATATAGGAATTATAGCGAATTTTAATGTTTATGATATTCACTACAACCTTACCTGGTAAGAAGAATACGTATGTGCTGCACATATACCATCACATTGAAATTTTGAAACCATTACGCCTGTGTTTAACACAATCTGATTAGATGGTGTAATATATCATTTTGTTATAAAAATATCTTAAAGCTTAATGGTTTACTGAATTTTGAAGTATGAATACTGATGTATAATAGTAGGTTGCTGATTCGAATATGACTGGGGCTAAGAATCAGAAAAACTATTTTTCTAACACATTAACTGAGGTTTGACATTTCTAATTCGGAGATGCTATCTTCCAAGTTAAGTAATATTCTGTCTGCACTCTGATACAAATAAATCAACATTTCTAATAATTACGTCAAGTATTTGTCCAAGTGAACTGTTGATACAATTTATTTTGTCAAATGTTTCGTAAAATTTCAGATTAATTTTTTGAGCATGTAATATTATATCTAAAAAGTCATTTTGTAATTGCTACAAACAGTTGATAATCAGATTGAAAATTGAAATAGTTATATAATTTATAACTATCAGTTCACGTAATAAATCGGATGAACTTCATTTTTTTTACTTAAATGATGGTGGTTTCTTTGTGTATATTTTCATCATTAAAACCAACTCATGTCAAAATTATTGCAGCTCTCGCTGTTCACTATAATTTTAAGTATTAGTCTTTTCAGTCTTTACAGAAGTTATTCCTCAAACGATTTAGTCTTCATTGACACCAATAAACTGCTAAACGGCTATCAGGGTATGATAGATGCTCGCGGTGATTTTCAACAGAAAGCATCACTCTGGAAATCTAATATTGACACATTAGCTGCCGAGGTGGAGAAGTCAATAAAAGACTATGAGAAGGAAAGCACTAAAATGACTGCTAAAGAAAAGGAACTTTCCAGAGAACTTATAAGAACCAAACAAAAGCAATTGGCCGACTACCAAAGAGCCATGCAGGATAAAGCCGCTCAGGAAGACAATCAAATGACCAAACTCGTGCTAGATCAAGTCAATGCTTACATTACAAAGTATGGCAAGGAGCATGGGTATCCTATAGTACTAGCTACAACAGAAACTGGTAATATCGCTTATGCGGATGAAGGTTTAGACATCACCGATGAAGTATTAAAGGGACTTAATAAAGAATACACAGGCCAGTAAGTATGATTAAAACGCCTTCGACATCTTTACTGCTATTTATCCTAGCAATCTGTGTGTTGTCAGCATGCACACCAGAATATCTGACAGAAAAGGAATTGCAGGAATATGTGATAGAGAGCGAGACGTTGAATAAATCCAGAGAATTTAAGGACTATAAGATTCAAATGACCTATAGACCTAATGACCTGTTGGTAGCACAGGAATTAGGAGGGGAAATAGCTCCATCAAAAACTGAACTAGATCGATTGACTACCAAGTATAAGAATTACGACTACTTCATATTCTCACTTTCCAAAGATGATAAGGAGGCATTGTATGCTGGTTCTAATGGTTTCGATCAGTTTAGTGAGTTAGTGCAGACCCTTTCTTTTAGAATGACCAATTATGTGAATGCTACTACCTCAGGAGCTGATACTTTAGAGGTGGCTGATTATGTATTTCCTAGAACCTATGGCATGGGCATGTCAACCAACCTGATGTTTGTATTTAACAAAGAGAAATCATTGGATGATGAGTGGGTTCAAGTCAATGTTAAGGAATTTGGGATGGGGTTAGGCAATCAGGTTTTTAGATTTAATCGAAAAGAGTTAGACAATCATCCACATATCAATTTTAAGGTTAAAGAATGAAGCACATTTTACTAGTTGTTTTTATGTTTTTTACCACAACCGTTCTACTAGCTCAGAATGAAGTTAGCTATGAGATTGGACTAACCAATGGTAAAGTGCTTTATCCAAACCAACTTAAACATAATTCAGGAGGACTAAGCAAAAAACATTTTCTGGTGGATGGTGAAAAATACCTCTATAACCAGGTAAAATACTATCGTGATGAGGAGAAGTATTACTTAAAAGCTAATCCTACTGGTTATGGCGATGATTTTTATTTAAGGGAATTAGATGGAGAAAAAGTGAAGACCTATTCTGTTGTTAAAACTTACTATTCTGGAGGTGGGCCCGGGCAAGTGGGCACCTTCAGCTCTTCAAAAATAGACTATTACCAAAAGAGAGGTGGAAGATTAAGATCAGTAACCTATAGTGACCTTGCCTATGATCTTAAGGACAACCCTTTGAGCATGCAAAAACTTAACGAAGTAAAGAAGATAAGAAATATCAATGCTTTTATATATACTGCTAGTGCGGCTATGTTTATTGGTGGCTTGGTAGCTACAGCTAACTCTGCTAAGAGAAATGAATCATTACCACCCAGTGAGCGTGATGTAAGCTTCTCACCCTTTGTTTTTATAGGTGTGATTACCGCCAATATTCCTTGGTTCACAGGCGGTGCGAAACAAAAAAAGCTGAATGAAGCCTTGGAACTATATAATAAATAATTACTCGAAACTCATAGCTCGAAACTTTTAAATAATGTTTAGAAACAAAAAACTCACCCGTATCATAGCCCTCTTCTTTGTCATAGAGATGTTGGCTGATATTGCCTTGCCCTATGCAGCATTTGCCCTAACTTCTGGCCCTACAGCACCTGAGGCCACAAGTTTTGAACCAGTAGATACTACGGACATGGTTAATTTAGCTACAGGAGATTTGGTCTATAACATTCCACTTTTGGAAGTGCCAGGTCCAGCAGGAGGTTATCCATTATCTCTTTCTTATCACGCGGGTATTATGCCTAATGAGGAAGCCAGTTGGGTTGGGTTAGGGTGGACCCTCAACCCTGGTGCTATTAGTAGGGAAGTTAGTGGACATCCCGATGACTTTAAGGATGCTTTAAATGTTGACAGATTCTTTTGGGAAGGTGGAGAAACCCATACAGCTGAAGTTGGTTTAACATATGGTATTGCAGGCACTGGTAGTGTAACTGCCGGGTTGGCATTTTCTAAAGATACTTATCAAGGATTTGGGGTTGGTTCATTTGTTACGGTGGGAGTTAATTTGCCAGGTCAAAATGATGGAAATGTAGGAGTAGGAGCAAGTGTGACTCTGGGAAATAACCCGTATGGAGGTGCTTATATGAGTGCAGGTGTTGGAGTTGGAATATCAGATAGTGAAAAAAATGCTACCCTTTCAGCAGGTGTTGGAGTTAGTACAAATTTTAAAACAGTAAGTGCAGGAGGATCCGTGGGCGTCAGTGCGAATTTCAGCGATAAAAATGCAGCAGCTGGTAAAAATGGATTTAGAGCTGGATCGGCAAGCCTTTTAGGAGCTTCTATATCATCAGCTAAAGGTGCTTCGGGAAGCGTTTCAGCGGGCGGAGTTTCAGTGTCTCAAAACAGGAAAAGTGGAAATATTAGCACCAGTTCTTATGGTATTGTATTGCCACTACCCTTTGTACATCTTGGGTACAAATACCAACGTTATTGGATTGATGAAACTGATAGATCGTTTGTAAATGGTGTATTGCACACACCACCATCTATACAGGGTAAAGCCTATTTTGATGAGCATTCTTTTGACAATTATTCCTTATTGGATCCAGATGTAGAAGGCGGAATTGTTGATCAACCAAATCCTGATAAAGTGTTGGGAGGTGCTCTCCCTGATTTCGACCATTTCAGAGTTAACGCTCAGGGGCTCACCGGAAACATGAAACCCTTTTTAGGCGAAGCCTTTCTTGATAAACAAAATAGATATAATATCAATAATGATGGTGATAGGGAATATGACTTATTAAATAAACAATTGGGAATTACTACTAAATCACTTGAATTTCGATTTATTGGTGAGTTTTCAAACCAGTACAGTTATGCTGAAAACAACTTCAACTTTGATGAACCACATATTGGCTACAATTTTGATGGCACAAGAACAGCAGGCGAAAGTGGGTACGGTTACAATGAGACATCTAATGAATTAGCAGGAATGCGTCATATCGATTATTATACCAATAATCAAATTATTAATGACGTGGCTAAAAATGATGGTTTTATTAATACCAATACAACTGGATTTATGAGAAATGCCAGTGATGATTTACTCGAAAAAATAGGAGGCTTTAAAATCATGAATGAATCAGGGGTCACCTATCACTTTGCTTTACCTGCTTATACATATGATGAATATCAGTACTCAGAAAATATAGAAAAGGAAGGGGGTGATACCTTCAATGAGCGCTCAAAAGCCGAAAAATATGCTTACACTTGGTTTTTGACAGCAGTAACAGGGCCAGATTTTGTCGATCGTAATGCAGATGGATTGCTTGATGATGGTGATTGGGGGTATTGGGTAGATTTTGATTATGGAAAGTGGACTGATGAATATTTATGGAGAAATCCAGGTGAAGGTTTAAGTGAAGATTTGGATAGCAAATTTCAAAATTTTGCCGAGGGAAAGAAGGAAATTTATTACCTCGATGCGATTAAAACAAAAACCCACACAGCACTCTTTGTTAAAGATATTAGAGAGGATGCAAAAAGTGCAGTTTATTATATGAGGGATAAACGGTTCTCTGATTTTGATGGAAATAATTTACTGAAACAAGACATAATAGCAAAAACAAAAGAAGGTGGTTTTGTGCCTCAATCTGCTTCTAATAGATGGGTGTATGGAGAAGAATATCAGGAGCATTTTGTATCGACCGTTAGCTACATTTCCAAGCCCGTAAGCACACTGAAATTGAGCAAAATTGTTCTACTGAAAAATGAAGATACAATTATTGATAAAGGGATTGGGGGTGAATATGAGCAATCATATAATATAACAATTTCACGTAGGGAATATGATGAGAATGGAAACCCAATGTGCGAAAGGGACTATGATGAAGACGGGAATGATATGGGCTGTGCCTATGACGATGATGGCTACAAGATAATAAAGGATCCAGTTGTTACTCAAGAACAGATCATACAACACTTGCCAGATAATGTACTCGACATAAATGATGTGGGTGCTGATCTGGAAGAAAAAGCGGTGAGGATAATAGCATTGGATACTGATTTTTCGCTGATGCAAAATACTCCTAATAGTTTTAGTTCAAATTTATTGGATGGAGAGGGAGTTCCTTCTACTGATGGTAATAGTTATCCACTTAACGGAAAATTGACATTGAATAGTATTGCTTTTTTAGGAAAATCAGGGGCTGATGTTATTCCGCCTTTAATCTTCAACTACAATAAAAATCCAGATTACAACAAAGACGCCTATGACATTTGGGGTTTCTACAAAAGTGACTATAACAGTGAAAAGTATGGTTCCGATTTAGAATATAATGATAACCTTTTAAGATTAGTTACACCAGAATCCTTCAAAAACCTTGATGCATGGTCATTAAGTAGTATAACAACCAGTTTAGGTAGTAAAATAAATATTGATTATCAAGGAAAGCTTTTCTCAGTAGAATCATACACTCAGGTTCCTCATTATATTAGAGATGTGCAAGTTCTTGAAAACAATAGGGTAAAAATAAGCTTTTTCGAAGACCTTGAAGCTAATGGTTCATATTATGCTAGTGAAAATGAGGAATTGACGCTGAGTATGATATTTAGACATTGGGGGACAGGGTCTGGGATCCGATTAAATAATTGTCTAAACGATGAAGAGGCTGTTCCAAATTACGGTATATGGAATAATTACAATAAGAAAAATACTGTATTAGAAACGGGAAGCGACTACATTATAATTGAAGATAATGAGCTTTTTGAACTTGCTACAACTGCTTTGGGTCTTAAATTGTGTGAATGCTATTGGGGCGGTTATAATGAAAGCGCTCAATATCAATTCTCAAACCCACCACAATTTTTGGGTGGACACGCCTTTGGTTCTAATACCTTAGAATTAGGGGGAGGAATCAATGTGGTGCAGATTGAGATTGAACAGGGTGATGACCGTACATCTACAAAATACGAGTACAGTAACGGTAAGACTTCAATAGTGCCAATTAATTTTATGGACTTTTCTCATATCGATAAAGTATTTAGGAATAAAACTGTTGATTTCAGAAAGCAAGAGAATGAAGCCGTAAATGAATATTACAAGTTCAGCAATAAAAACTTCTCAAAACTTCTTGCAAACTCAAGAGAAATACCCCCTCCGGGAGTAGTTTATAAAAAAGTAAGAGTAGAAGAAGTAGTCAATGGTGTAAAATTACCAGCATACACAGAGTACGAATTCCAAACTTTTGAGGAAGATATGGTTAGTCTGAAACCAGTGGAAGGATCATATGACGAGAGACCAGCAACAGATCGGGATTTTCCATTTTTTGATCCTCCAAACTATATAGGATATCCCTATGAAGTCATAAAATCTAGAAAAGTTGAAAAGAAGGATTACTCTGCAAGAGTAGGGGCACTTAAAAGTATTACTTTGTTTGATGGAGCTGGAAATCCAGTTTCTGAGACTAAGAATCACTACCTTTATGATGAAACATCTGATTTTGACTCTGATCTAAAGAACAAATTTATTAATCAGGGTTTTACTCAGGAGACCTTTGCGCATGCTTCACTTTCAAAGGTAAAGCTACCTGATGACTCAGAGCCTTATCAGATGCTTGGTACCATCACCAAGCACAAGCGGTTTCCTTTAGTCCCCATTGGCCAAACCAATACTAATTTTAAAACTGGGTTAACAACCACATCCACAACGCTGAGTTTTGACTTTTTCTCAGGAGCTGTTACTAAAGAGTTATCAAAGGACAGTTACGGAAACTATTTTGTGTCTGAATCAACGCCTGCTTATCGGGTTAAGGATGCTTTTGGAAACCAATCTTATTCAGCAATGGGATTGGCCATGAATGGAGGTGCTAATATGTTGGCACAAGTTGCAGAAAATAAGACTTATCAGGTGGTTAGTGACGCTGATTTGACGGAAATTGGGCTGGTCAATTCTTCCATTCAGACTTGGAGCGATAAAACGGCTGAGCTTAATGGTTTGCCAGGTAGATATAATGATGTAACCTATTTCGACACACCACTAGCAGATGGCACTTATAAATTAACGGACTTAAATGGGAAAGTTAAGGTTGGTCAAAAAATAAAATTGAGTTATAATTTGGCTAGTTATCTTGGGTATATAACTGAGAAAATTAATACTTCTGACTACAAAATAAGGTTTGTAAATGAACCACTACGGTTAGTACTGAGTGATCAAGAAGATCTGGTGGCTTCAATTGTCGGGGTCTATAGAAAACACAGCTCTTATTCTTTCATTGGAGACCCTTCTGTCTCCTTAACAGAAGATGGTCTTTATCCATATAGTAGTTTTGAGAGTGAAGAATTCACCGCTTGGGAACATGATGAGGAACCAACTTCTACTTGGCAAAAAAATAGCGAGATCACATTATATGATGTGTATTCTCA
>CAYGNU010000186.1:0-742 GCA_964351175.1 uncultured Roseivirgaceae bacterium
GGCTTAAAACTAAAGTCTGTCCTTCCTCTAAAAATTGAGGTCTGCACATTACCTGCCTGCCAAAAACCAGTTAAAGATAAGCTAGCTTTAACCTTGAGTGTGTCACTTTCATTGATTTGGGCTGAAAGACAGAAAGGAAATAAAAAGAAATAGTAGAAAAGTTTTTTCATCCTATTTATCTATAAAATTAGGCTTGTTCAAGCGTTGAAATAAAAATGCTACGAAGTAATCTTCTATCAATCAGTCCATTAAAGATACACTGCAGCACAATTTTAAGGTGCAAGTATATCAATAGGTAATTAATATGTATTGATAGATAATCAGAAATTTTAAAATAGTGTGAATAACTATAGTGAAACTTTATTTATTACGCCTAAATCAATTTTGAATTATGACACTTATGGAGGTTAGAAATCCCGATCATTATTTAACTACTGAACAAAGCATTGAATCTAATAAATTATGGAATATATAAGTAGTAAGATTTAATCGTTCAACCCCGATTCAAAGAGTCAATTTTGTTATCTTCATTAGGGACAACTTCCTCTGCACTTTTTCAAAAATTCTAGCCAATATTAAAAATATATGGATCTCTATAATAAGTACGTTCTTCCAAAAGTGGTTAATTGGGTTTGTAAGCAAGAACCTGCCATGCGTCAACGAATGAAGATAATTCCATTAGCCACTGGAAACGTGTTAGAAATCGGAGTAGGTTCTGGACTAAACTTACCACTTTACAATG
>CAYGNU010000186.1:752-8348 GCA_964351175.1 uncultured Roseivirgaceae bacterium
ACGCTGACAACATCAAGCATTTAACCGCAATCGATCCTTCAATAGAAATGTGGGACAAAAACGTTATTGATACTAAAAATCTTCCTTTTGAGTTCGCCTTTACGAAAGCATCTGCTGAAAACATCCCTGAGGAAAATGACCGTTTTGATATGATTGTTACAACCTATACCCTTTGTACTATTCCAGATGTGAATAAGGCTCTTGAAGAAATGCGAAGAGTGTTAAAACCAAATGGGAAATTGATATTTTGCGAGCATGGCAAAGCCCCTGATAAAAGTATTCAAAAGTGGCAGAATAGAATTAATCCACTTTGGAAACGGCTTGGAGGTGGATGCAACTTGAATAGAGAAATTCCATCAATCCTTCAAGAAAATGGTTTCAAAATAAGCAACATGGATAAAATGTATATCCCTGGATGGAAACCTGCCAGTTTCAACTATTGGGGAACTGCTAACCCTTACTAAAGTATTTGTAGAAAAGTACATGGTATTATTGGCATCTTTTACCAAGACTGTTGGTTTTTACAAGCAAGAACATAAAGCGCAAAATTCCGTATATTTAGAATTATTAGAATTAACTCATAATTTGTTTCACTTATACTCTAGACCTTTCACTAAAATGAATTTTACGAAAAGGACCATATCAATACTACTCGTCTTGTTACCAAGCGCCATCTCTATAGCAGCCGGCTATCTCGAATGGGCTTACGTTTCTTCATTGAACATAGGTACCTTAGAATATATTATTGCAGGAACAATGGTAGTGATGGTAGCAATACTCTATAAAGTAGGCATGCTGTACTTAGATGATCAAAAAAAGATAGAATCCTAATTTCAATGTCATCCATAAAACCTCATCAAATGTCTGCGGCTGACAAACCATAGGGCAATGTCCTATTAGCTTTTCAAAACAGCAAGCACACGTTCGGGGGTAAAAGGCATCTGATATAAGTATTTACCTGTAAGCGCAGTAAAGGCGGAAGCAATCGCCCCTCCTACTGCAGGTAAACCAGCTTCACCTATACCCTCAGGAGCTTCATCAGAAGCTATTAACGCTACTTCAATTGATTCAGGTGCCTCGGACATTCGCAGAATAAGATAATCATGGAAATTGGACTGTATTACCTTACCTTCCTTAATATCAATTTGCTCCTTAAGTGAACTGGAAATACCCATATTAACTGCTCCCTCAACTTGCGCAAGCGCATTATCAGGCTGAACTATCACACCTGCATCTACCGCGCACCAATATTTATGGACTCTGATAACACCAGTATCACGATTGAGTGATATTTGAGCTACACCACACGAGAACGAATCTCTATCAGCAAATGCTATACCCATGGCCTTACCTTCGATTGGATTTGGATCCCAATTGGATATGTCAGCCGCTCTTTCCAGTACTCTTCTAGCACGCTCGTTACCCTGCATCATTTCTAATCTATATAAGTATGGATCATTATTATTTGACCTTGCCAATTGATCTATAAATGTTTCAATAGCATATTTATGTGGACCATGTCCAACCGCGCGCCAATGTTTGGTTCTGATTCCATGATCTACATCTTTTCTCATAAATCGAACATTAGGGATATCATAATGTGAAACTCCTGCTCCACCATTAGACAGCCCTCCACCCGGTCCTACAGCGGTATGATCCCAAGAAGTTATTCGTCCATTTTTATCTAAACCTGCTTTAAAGAAATGTTTTACTTGTGGTCTAAATGCTCCATAACTCACGTCATCCTCGCGAGTCCAAATTAACTTAACTGGTGCATCCACACTCATGGCCAATGCGGCACACTCTGCTGCATAACCGGGCATAGTTCTTCGTCCAAATCCACCACCAAGAAAAAGTTGATTTACTTTTATGCTTTTTTCGTTAATCCCTAAAGTAGCTGCCACAGCGCTTTTGGCCCTATCAGGTGCTTGCGATCCTATCCAAAGTTCTGCAGTTTGTTTGTCTGTAGAAAGCGACATCACAGCATTTAATGGCTCCATTTGGGCATGATAGACATACTTGTTGGTAATTGTAGCTTCGTGCACTTTAGCAGCAGCTTTCATAGCTTCATCTACATCACCTTCCTTATTAATTTCAGTAGCACATTCGGAAGTATAAGTATTAAGATCGTCTTCGCTATTGTGAGATAAGGCCAGAGTTTCTGCCCAATTAATCTTCATTTGATGCTTAGCTTTTAAACCAGCTTCAACCGATTTACTAACTACTCCTATCCCATGGTCCAACGTTACTACAGCAACCACGCCTTCGATATTTTTGATTTCATCCTCATTGGTGAGCTCTGGTTTAGCACCATGAACAGCAGACCGATTGATAAAACCATACATCATTCCTGGTAATTGAATATCCAATCCATAGATAGCAGTACCATTGGTCTTTGAAGGAATATCATATCGTGGCAGTACCTTACCGATAAGTCTAAAATCTCTAGAATCTTTCAGCTTAACAGAAGCTATTTCTGGTAACTTTTCAAAGTTTCCGAATTCAGCAATTTCACCAAAGCTCATGCTGCGGCCTGATGATTCATGGATGACATAGCCTGGCTTTGTAGTTAATTCTTGAACCCTGACCTGCCATTTTTCAGCAGCATTTTGTAGCAACCCTACTCTAATCTGTGCTCCTGTTTCTCTCATGAGTTGATAGTAGCTTCTAATAGTTCTACTACCTGCAGTTGTCATATTTTTTGCACCTCCCGGATACCAGCCTACACCATAAGTCTCGGCTTCTACGGGACTGCTTAGTATTTTCACCTTACTCCAATCAGCATCCATTTCTTCTGCTAAGACCAATGGAACCGAAGTCATTGAACCCTGTCCCATCTCAGCAGCTGGAGTATAAATAATTATCTGGTTATCTGATGTAAGCTTTACCCATACGTTGACTTCTTTTGTAGTAGTCTCTTTATCTTCTATACTGTCTTCTAATGTACATCCAGGAAGTAGGCAATAGCCACCAATAAATATCGTGGCGCCTCCGGTGGTAGCAAGGAATTGGCGCCTTGACATGTTTCTTTGTTTATTTTTCATCATGACTGGCCCTCCTCTGCTGCTTTAGTAATTGCTTTAATAATTCTATTATAGGTACCGCATCGGCACAAATTTCCATTCATATGACTAATAATCTGATCACGTGAAGGGTTTGGATTTGCTTTTAGCAATGTTGCTGCCTGCATAATTTGGCCCGATTGGCAATAACCACACTGAGGTACCTGCTCTTCTTGAAATGCCACCTGCAAAGGGTGATCATTCTTTTCTCCCAGACCTTCGATGGTGGTAACTTGTCTCCCTTCTACAACGGACATAGGCATAGAACATGATCTCACTGCTGTTCCGTCTAAATGTACAGTACAGGCACCACAAGCAGATATTCCACAACCAAACTTAGTTCCTGTAAGTTTTAGGCGCTCTCGTAGCGTCCATAGCAATGTTGCATCTTCTGGAGTATCAACTGATACATCTTTACCATTGAGGTTAAAACTGGTTTTCATAAGCAGAAATATTTCTTATAAGTTATGAAAATCTATTTGAACATTAAAAATTGCCTCTACCTTTAATAAAATAAGCTTACAAAAGTGTGCTAGAACCTAGTGAAGAATAAAGCTTTGAATTTCATAATAGCATTTGTGTTAAAACAAAAAAGCCAACCCTCTCAGGTTGGCCTTTTACATTAATTTAAATTAAATTTTATTGATAGATCAAGTCAAACCTATCCAGCTTCATTACTTTGTCCCAAGCAGCCACAAAGTCATTTACGAACTTCTCTTCGGCACTAGCTGAAGCATACACTTCAGCCAATGCTCTTAACTCAGAATTTGATCCGAAAATCATGTCTGCACGAGTAGCAGTATATTTCGCCTCACCCGTAGCTCTATCCTTGCCTTCAAATTTTTCTTTGGTATCATCTATAGCACTCCACTCAGTACTCATATCTAGAAGATTTACAAAGAAATGGTTAGTCAACGCATCCTTCTCCTCTGTAAATATACCATGCTTAGAGCCATCATAGTTAATACCTAAAGAACGCATTCCACCTACTAATACTGTCAATTCTGGAGCAGTAAGTGTAAGTAACTGCGCTTTATCGATCAATAACTCTTCAGTTGAGATAGTATATCTTGTTTTTAAATAATTTCGGAATCCATCAGCCATAGGCTCAAGCAATCCAAAAGATTCAACATCAGTTTGTTCTTGTGTGGCATCCATGCGTCCAGGGGTAAATGGAACCTTAACAGTATAACCTGCATTCGCGGCAGCCTTTTCAACACCAGTTGCACCAGCCAAAACAATCAAATCGGCCATTGAAACTTTCTTATTTCCGGATTTTGCATTAAAATCATTCTGAATTTTCTCCAAGGATCCTAAAACTTTAGCCAATTGCGCTGGGTTATTCACTTCCCAATCCTTCTGTGGCGCCAAACGGATTCTTGCTCCATTAGCTCCTCCTCTTCTGTCTGATCCGCGGTAAGTAGATGCTGATGCCCAAGCTGTAGATACCATCTCACTGATAGATAGGCCTGAATTAAGGATTGCAGACTTTAAATTCGCAATATCACTAGCATTAATCAGTGCGTGGTCAACAGCAGGAATAGGATCTTGCCATATCAAATCTTCTTTTGGAGCCTCAGGACCTAAATAAGTAGTTTTAGGGCCCATATCTCTATGTGTAAGCTTGAACCAAGCACGAGCAAAAGCATCATTAAATGACTCTGGGTTCTCGTAAAATCCTCTAGAGATCTTCTCAAAACCTGGATCCATTCTCAAGGATAAATCGGTGGTAAACATTGTTGGTTTGTGAACCTTTTCTGAATCGAATGCATCTGGCACCATCATGTTAGGTTCACCTTTAGCCACCCATTGATGAGCACCAGCCGGGCTTTTTGTTAATTCCCACTCGTTTTCAAATAAACTTGAGAAGTACATGTGGCTCCATCTTGTTGGAGTAGCAGTCCATATTACCTCTAAACCAGAAGTAATGGCATCCGCACCTTTACCAGACTTGTACTCACTTTTCCATCCAAATCCTTGCTCTTCAATGTCAGCAGCCTCAGGCTCCGCACCTACATTAGACGCTGGACCAGCCCCATGTGCCTTACCCAATGTGTGACCACCGGCTATTAAAGCCACAGTTTCTTCATCATTCATTCCCATTCTACCAAAAGTTGCACGAATATCATTCGCTGCAAGTAACGGATCAGGAACTCCATTAGGGCCTTCAGGGTTCACATAAATAAGTCCCATCTGTACTGCTGCTAATGGATTTTCAAGGTCTCTATCGCCTGTGTAACGCTCGTCATCACTCAACCATTTATTTTCAGCTCCCCAATAAACATCAATTTCAGGTTCCCATACATCTTCTCTACCTCCAGCGAATCCGAAAGTTTTAAAGCCCATATCTTCAAGAGCCACATTTCCTGTTAGCACCATCAAATCTGCCCAAGAGATTTTGTTACCATATTTTTGTTTGATAGGCCATACCAAACGTCTTGCTTTATCCAAGTTGGCATTATCCGGCCAGCTATTAAGAGGTGAGAAACGTTGCTGTCCAGAACGTGAACCTCCACGTCCGTCAGCGGTACGATAAGTACCGGCACTATGCCATGCCATTCTTATAAACAATCCACCATAATGACCGTAATCCGCTGGCCACCAATCCTGTGAATCAGTGAGAACTTTTCTAATATCACTTTTTAGTGAATCATATTCCACACTGCTAAATGCATCGATATAATTGAAATCTTCTGCCATTGGATTTGACAGAGAAGAGTTCTGACGAAGGATGCTCAAATTCAACTGATTTGGCCACCATTGCTGACTGCTTGCAATTGTAGTATTAGATCGGCTTTTTTTGGTAGCGCCTGAATAACCATCGGCTTCGGCCACTTCTTCAGCACCATTCTGACATGCTGTAAAGAAAGCGCTCGTGACCAACAACAAGCTAAATGCTATGATTTTGTTCATATTTTTATTCGTTAAGTTTTGATTAATTAGATCGAATCACCAAAAGTACTCACTAAACATATCGATACAGTTATAATCAAGATTGATAATATTTATACAGTTATCGAGAAAGCTGATTAAGAAAGATCAAGTGAAATAAATCTCAATCACAGTTTTACAAACTACTAATTCATCAACTGTAGTTAAATAGAAGTCTTAACTTCTTATGTTAAAGTTGCGTTGTGCATTACCGCGAAATTCCTAAACATTTATCCGTTGCACTACGGAGCATTGGAAAATTACAAGCTAATCACACTGAGAAATAGCAAAGGAAAATTTTATTATATTGTAAATAAAAAAGCAGCATTTTTCCCTTTTTGTTGGATGTTGCACTTCAAAAAAACACGAGTAATTATGGAAGACATCAAAATGAAAATACCTAGTTGGTTTTGGGTTTTAGCTATATTTTTTCTTCTATGGAATATTATGGGAGTTATTTCATTTTTTGCACATACTCTTATTTCAGAAGAAGCATTAGCGGCACTGCCACAAAATGAAAGAGAACTTTATGGAGAATATCCGATATGGACAGACATCGCTTTTGCCGTAGCAGTATTTTTCGGACTGATTGGCTCAATAGGATTAATCTTAAAAAAGAGATGGTCTAAACTCGCCTTTATTATTTCACTATGTGGTGTCATTCCACAAATGATTCATAACGTCTTTTTTACTACATCAATGGACGTTTATGGACCTGTGCAGGCATCTACGATGCCCATATTGGTTGTTCTTTTTGGAATTATTTTAATATGGTTTTCAAATTATTCCATTGACAAAAACTGGCTGAAATAAAAAGACACTACCTCAGCTATATGGCAGTTTCATTATTCTTCAACTATTTTCAGGATTCTATAATGTGCAATTACTACTTAGTCATAAAACGTTAAATAAAGGAAGTTAATATTTATAATGCCTTGCCACTGTTTTTTATCAACTGATGGTAAAAACGCACCGCATCTTCAAAATCTGCCACCGGTATGCGCTCATCGATACCATGGAAGGTAGAGATATTCTCATTGGTAAGGTGGAAAGGTGTAAACCGATAAATATTATCACAAATGGCATAGTAATGTCTTGAATCTGTAGCGCCTACTACCAAATTAGGAGTTATCAATACTTCAGGAAAAATTTCTTTAATGGTCTTTTCCAAGGCGATATAGCCAAAAGCATCTGTTGGTGAGGCTCTTGGCGGCTCGCTGGCAAAATCACCGTCCTCCACTTTTATGCGTTCATCATTAATCAGAGCAATAACGCGGTTTCGTACCTCCTCAATACTTGAGCCAGGTAAAATCCTAAAATTGACCGTTGCTTTGGCCTGATAAGGAATTACATTATCCTTAATACCCGCATTAATGATGGTTGGAGCTGTGGTCGTTCTTATCAGCGCATTACCAGAAGGTGTTTTTGAATAGATACTTGTAATCATCCCTTCAAATAACCATGAGTTCGCAAAAGCCATCTTTTGAGTAAAAGGCATTTCAGGACCTGCATAGGTCATAAAATCTTTCACGGGTTGGCTCAATACGTCTGGTAAAGGATTGTGCTTTAACTTGACATTAGGGCTGGTGCATATATCTAGAGG
>CAYGNU010000187.1:0-8298 GCA_964351175.1 uncultured Roseivirgaceae bacterium
AATAAATAGTGTTAAGAAAATATTTACAAGGCTCAGTCGATATCTAAAATTATAATCAGTTAAAGAACTATGGAAAGTTTTCTGAAAGCAAAAAAATGATATAAAAATAGCATTATTCATGAGTAAATATTACCGCTTGCGAGATTTACAAAAAGAATTAAAAGCTCAATTAAAAAAATTGAAAGATTAGGTTATATTATCTTGATTTTGCGATAGAAGGATAAAAAAGTGAACAAAAGAAAAGTGATATTAAAATTTCAAAAGTAGAGGAACCCCCCCCTTCAGTTACAATAGGTATTCCTGTGCTTAATGAAGAAAAGCATATAGAGAGAGTTGTATCTGGGTTTTTAGGTTCACAGTATTCAAATCTAGTAGAAATTTTAGTTGCAGATGGGGGGAGTACAGATAAAACTAGAGAAATTGTAAAGGCGTTATCCCAAAAAGATAAAAGGGTTAAGCTCTTAGGAAACCCAGAAAAATTTCAATCATTTGGACTCAACAAAATGATCGAATTTGCTCAAGGAGAGGTTTTTTTAAGAGCAGATGGACACTGCTTTTATAGTGAAGATTATATAGAAAAATGTATCAAGGTAATACTTAATACCGGAGCTAAAAACGTAGGAGGTGCACAACGATATAAAGCATCAAATTATGTTCAGGCAGGTACTGCGTTAGCTGTTAAGAGTTTCTTAGGAAATGGTGGTGCAAACTATATGCAAGAAGATTATGAAGGATATTCCGACACTGTTTTTTTAGGCTGCTTTTGGACTAGGGATTTGCAGAAATTAAATGGGTTTAATACTGAAAATATAACTAATGAGGATGCAGAATTAAACTATAGAATTGTTGAAGAGCTTAAGGGAAATATTTATATAAGCCCTCAAGTAAAGTTATGGTACTTACCAAGAGATTCATTCTATAAATTATTTAAACAATATATGAAATATGGAAGAGGTCGGTTTTTAACAGGAATAACACATAGCGGAGGTATACCTTTTAGAAGTAAAGCTCCTTTTATATTTATTGGGATCATGCTTCTTTTTTTAGTCATTGATATAGTAGTATTGGATGGATTACTAGGCTCTTTATATTTCTTTGGAGCAGTATTAATCATATTTATCCTTGAATCAATAAGAATATCATTTAAAAAGAAAGAATATTTTTTAAAGAATATTTGGAAGAATGATAGTAGTAAAGCTCCAAATTCAATAATTTTGGGTTTCTTTACTTTAATTTCCTTATTAATAATGCATGTTTCTCATTTTTCCGGCTATGGATATCAATTTCTTAAAATGAAAGTTTTTAGGAAAAAGGGATGGTAGTTTGAATGTAAATAAGAAAGTAGTACAAATTTCTTCGGTTCATCCATCTAATGATACTCGAATTTATTATAAGATATGCAAATCATTACTGAACGCAGAATATTCACTTGATTTGATTATTCAACACGAAAAAAGCGAAGTAAGAGAAGGGATTAACATTATTGCACTACCGTTAGCAAAAAAAAAAATTGATCGGCTTTTTAAAGTAATTCCAAAGCTAATTAAGCTTTGCTTAAAGTACCCAAAACGGACTATTTTTCATTTTCACGATCCAGAATTAATCCCTGTTGGTTTCTTACTTAAATTCTTAGGGTACAAAGTTATCTATGATGTACACGAAGATGTGCCAGCTGATTTATCATGCAAGCCATGGATTCCAAAACTTCTAAGATATCCAATAGCATTCATTGCTGGAGCTTTAGAGAAAGTAGGGGTATTACTATTTGATGCGATAATTGTTGTCGATCCAAATGGAGAAAAAAGATTAAGATCAGGAAAAACCATACTTATCCAGAATTTTCCAATTATAAATGAATTAGAAAATTCTGTCTCAAAAGCCTATAACTCAAATGGAGACCTGTTTTATGTAGGAGATATTTCTGAAATTAGAGGGGCAAAAGAAATGATTGAATGTGTTGAAAGGGTAAATCATGATAAACAGGTAGGTTTAACTTTAGCTGGAAAATTCTCACCTTCATCATTAAAAAGTGAACTAGAGTTGAAGTCAGGATGGGAGAGAACAAATTTTGTAGGTTGGATAAATAGAAAAGAGTTAGGTGAACATTTATCAAGGTCAAGTATTGGGTTACTATTATTATACCCAGAACCTCATCATGTTAGATCCCAACCAAATAAATTATTTGAATATATGTATGGAGGTATTCCAGTTGTTTCCGCAGATCTACCTAGGTATAAACAAATTGTGAATGAGACTAATTGTGGGAAAATTGTAGATCCAAAAAATATTCTAGAGGTTGTTGAGGCAGTTAATTGGTTGCTCGAAAATCCCGTAAAAGCTGAAGAAATGGGAAAAAACGGTAAAGAAGCTGTGATTAAAAAGTACAACTGGAATAATGAAGAAAAAAAACTAATAGAGTTATATGAAAATTTAACTAGTAAAGACTATTAGCTTGAGTACAAATGTAAATTTAAAAAATGAACTTCTTCTAAGTAATCTAATAGCAAGAAATACGATTATTAGTTTATTAGGTGCTTTATTGCCAATAATTATTGGCGTAATTGCAATTCCAAAAACAATCGATTTATTGGGGGGCAATGTTTTTGGCCTTTTAGTAATCGTATGGGCAATTCTAAGCTACATGTCACTTCTAGATTTAGGGCTTGGTAAAGCCTTAGTTAAATTTATTTCTGAATGTATAGGAAAAGGTGATATAGAAAAAGTTCAAAGCTATTTTTGGGTATCGCTTATAGTAAGTTTCTCATTCGCACTTTTTCTTTCGATGATTCTATTTATTATTAGTGAATTTATAGTTATAAATATACTAAAAATTGACGCAGAATTAATTGAAGTTAGTATTAGTTCAATACGATTAATTTCAGTGGGCATTCCATTAATTTTTTTAATCTCTATTTATACTTCATATTTCCGTTCAATTCAAAAGTTTGGGCTAATTACTATTACTCAGGTTACAAATAGTATATTCAATTACTTAATTCCTGTACTTATTTTTACTTTTATTAAAAGTTTTATTTTAGTTGTTTTTGTTTTAATACTATTTAAGTTATTAGTTTTTTTGATTCTTAGTTTAATGGTATTTAATTCTTTGAAGATTTTTCCAAAAGGGAAAATAAAGTTTATATCTACTTTTAAAGAGTTAATTAGTTTTGGTTGGTGGACAAATCTATCAAGTCTTATAGGTCCATTCATTGACTATTTGGATAGATTTATGATCGCCTCATTCATTTCATTGTCAGCCGTTGCATATTATAGTACGCCATTAGAGATAGTATTAAGAGTCAGTTTTATTTCTACAGCAATTACATCGGTGGTTTATGCAGCTATTTCTAATTCTATTAATCATGACTCAAAAAGGACAGAAGAAATTATAAATAATGGCTTAAAGATTATTTTATTATGCATTGTACCAATTATTTATACATTTGTATTCTTCGCTGAAGAAGGATTAACATATTGGGTTGGAGAGGAATTTGCAAAAAATGGATTTTTTGTAGTTCAAATAATCGGTATTGGTATTTTGTATAAATCTATGACTCACCTACCAGTATCACATTTACACAGTTTAGGGAAACCTTCGTTAGTAGCAAAAATTCATATGTTCGAAGTACCAGTTTATATACTCATACTTTACATTTTATCTTTAAAATATGGTTTATTAGGAGCTGCACTTGCTCATAGCTCAAGATTAATTTTGGATTATATTCTAATGACATTTTTTGCCAGAGCAAACAGTAAAGAGCTAAATATCCACTACGTTAAATACTTTTTAATAATCACTTTTATTGCTGTTCTTATATCTATTATAGTTCAAATAGATGCACTGATGATAAGGCTAATTATTTGGGTGATAATCACTTTTTTTTATTTGTTAGTGATTTATAGAGTAGGTCTAAAATTCATCAAAAATCAAAATTTGAAACCTATGAATACTTAAACATATACCAATTCATTAGCCGAAAGAAATATCGAGCTTTATTTATATTTAATGTCACTAAGCTAAATAAAAATCGAAATAAATATCCAAGTGAATAAGCAATACGATTAAAAAACAAGAGTTTAGGTTCGTGAATTTCTATGTATTTTTTTTTCGATTTATGCATCTCTATTTCTAATACTTTCGAGTTCGTTGAGGTAGTTACACCTCCAATATGTAGAATTTTTGCATCCGATAGATAAGCAGTTTCTAACTCTAGATTTGCAAGTCTTTTACACAAATCTGTCTCTTCTGAATACATGAAATATTCTTTTGAAAAACCTCCAACTTCGTTAAACTGAAGTTTAGATATAAAAATAGAAGAACCTTGAACAACAGGAACTATAGAAGTCTCATTTAACGAATAATTTCGATAAATAAATCTTTTTGGTAACAACAAGTGTCCAAAAGGAAGGACGAAACTAAGCATAGTAATAATCGATGGGAAATTATTAATGCTTGATTGAAGTTTCCTATTCTCAGAATAGACTGCAGGTCCAGCTATACCAAAAGTAGAATTGCTCTCAAGACAAACTTTCAATTTAGTTAAACAATCATTTATTAGCTGGGTATCAGGGTTTAAAAAAAATAAATACTTTCCTTTAGACTGATTTGCCGCAAGATTGTTTGCCTGACCAAACCCAATATTTTTTTTACTAATTATTATCGATAGGTTGGCAAACCTTTTTTTTAAGACTTCAAGTTCAAATTCTGATTCATCAGAATTTGAAACCACAATAAATTCATAAGAGATAGATTCCGGTGTAATTTTTATGACGGACTCATAACACTGTATAATCTCTTTTATAGAAAAGTAGTTAACGGTAATAATTGAGACATCTAGCATATATTTTTTTAAAGCTTTATAATCGAGGGGCTTTTCCGTTCTATCAGATAAATTGTAATTAATATCACAATTAGAAGAGAGTCAAAATGAAAAAATTGTGGGCTAGTATTATTAACTAGTAAAAGCCCAATTAATACTGAAAACGAAGATATTGATAAAGATTTATGTATAGTTGAGGTTGATTTTTTTATAGCTGCATAACTTTCTTTTATCAGGACAAAAAATAATGAGAGGAATAAAATTAAACCTAGTATACCTGATTTAAACCAAACTAGTAAATAACCGTTATGGATAAATGTTCGGTATTCAACATAATTTAAGAAAAGCAATTCTCTTCTATATGTTGTTCCAAAACCATGACCTGCAATTGGGTTTGAATAGATTCTTTCAATTACAGCGATACTTTCAAATAATCTTTCTTTTAATGAGACATCCAATCCTCCTTCGCCAATTGTTTGAAAACGAGTAATTAAAGCGTCAAAGATAACTTGAAGCTTATCATAGAAAAATAGCGCACTAATTGAGAAAACAATAGTTACAATAACTGTTAATAGAAGGAGTGTTTTTTTTTTAGCTTTAAAATCACTTACGTAAAATAGTGAGATACAAGAAACTATAAATGCTATCCAGTAACCCCTACTTTGAG
The DNA here is from genome assembly GCA_964351175.1 of uncultured Roseivirgaceae bacterium. Taxonomy (GTDB): domain Bacteria; phylum Bacteroidota; class Bacteroidia; order Cytophagales; family Cyclobacteriaceae; genus Fulvivirga. The sequence goes on from CAYGNU010000187.1 coordinate 5,488, forward strand.
TTAATACTAAAGCAATGAAAGTAAGCATTAGCCCAGCTAATGAAATAACAGATCTTAATAAGCTTTGAGTATATATAGCGTATGAAATGAGGAAAACTGAACCAGAAAATAAAATTACTTCATTACTAGAATCTCTAGCGCTCTCTGCTTGCCAATCCATGTAAACAGATAGTATTAATTCTCTATAGTTGAGTATGTTTCTGATTGATACAAAAAAGACAATAAAGAGAAACCCTAGAAAGATCAATTTACTCCATTTTTGGTTGCCTCTTAGATTCCGTAATGCGAAATAAATTAAAAAAGGAGTATAAGATACCGCATCACCTAGGATATTATATAAGCTAGCTTTATTTAAAACCCCAAGAAAGATGGAATAAGCTAGAAGAAAAATAAAAGCTAGATAAAATTGATCAAACTTATTGTCAATTTTAAACTGTAATGTTAAGATAACTGGAAGGAAATAAAATGAAGAGAATGCAATAACAGTGAAAAAGAATATTGCATCATATATTGTAATACCATCTCCAGTATCTAAATAGAGCATAGATGAAATAAATACTAAGTAGTATAGCAGATTCTTGTATTCAAGGGAAAGAAATGTAAAAAATAAAATTGATGGAATTACTACTAGAAATATTTTATATAAATGAGTGTCAACTATTAATATAATTGAAGAAATAACAAGAGTTATAGCTAACAATAATATTTCATAGTTAAATTCTCGATTTATAATTGAACTAATCACTACTCAAAAATTTCATTTAAAATATCTTTGTTTTTCCTCATACTTAAAGAAATAAGTGTGTATAAAGTCATTATAATCATAGCGGATATAAAAGAAAGAATAACAAGCATGGCTCTTCTAGGTTTATCTTTGAGCTCAGGTACTCTTGGGCTATCAATTATACTAACTACAGGTATGGATTTAGCTTGATCCATTTTTGCTTGTTCTACTAATGGGACAATGAATTTTAGAATTTCAGTTTGTACCTTAATATTTTCAACTAGGTAAAAGTAATTTTTTGAAATCGAAGGTATTTCATTAAAATTTAACTCAAATGTTTCTTTTGAGGAGTCGTTATATGCATCAGAAAGCTTCTCTTCAATTGCCCCAAGTTCTGCAACGGCAGATTTATAAGTTGAATTACTATTGCTTAAAGTATTTTCTAGTAAATCTACTTTTATTTCCGCTGTGTATTTATTTACTGAAAGGTTTGCAAGAACACTTAAATAACTTTCTACTTGAGTGGGAAGTTCTAAAACACCAAACTTCGATTGAAAAAGTTCTAGAGAGTCAGTTAGTGTATTTAAGGTAGTAAGTGTTTCATTATATCTTCCTTCAATGAATGAACGATAAAAACTGGCCTCTTTGCTACTTATCTCATTATTTCTTTTACTTAATTCTTCTATTAAGAAATCATTGATATCTTTAGCCCTTATTGGGTCTTTATCCCATACTTCAATTACAAAATTACCTTCTTCTTTAGATTCAAAATTTAAATTTTCGGTTAAAATCTCAATTGCACTTAATGTTGGTGTCTCACTTTCAATAGTTTCATAAACTTCGACAAGGTTGAAGTGCTCAACAACAGCTAATTTTGTATTGTAACTCTCCAATAAAACATAGAATCTATTTGCCTCATTTGATTTGCCCCCTAAAAAAGTACTAGCTAAACTTTGTATCCCACCATTTTCTGCAAAAATATCAAACCCAATGCCTCGATTAGGGTTTGGAAATAAATTGGCCGTAGATTTAAATTGATTTGGTATCAGTAAAGATACAGCAGCAGTCACTATAGATATAACTAATGAAACAACAGAAATTCGATATCTGTTCGTATATATTTCCTTAAGGATATCTTTTGTATCAATATTTGAGTAACCCTCTTGATGATTCATTTTAAAGTCTCCTAATTGCAACATAGGCTGTAATAACACTAGCCAGAGCGCCTAGTCCTGAAATAATCAACTGTGTCCTATTATTTTTTAATTGCTGAATTTGTACTTCATAATTTCTTCCGGTACTAACGTCCTCAAAGGGAATTCTATCTACAAAGATGATATCACCAGATTCTAGTTCTATTTCTTTAGGGGTATACCAAGCCCTGCTTCCTGCTTTAATAACAAAAGTGCGCTCTTTATCGGCAGCTATTGTTATTCCATCTGCTTGAGAAAGATAATCTGATACTGACAGGCTTGCATCAAAAGTATAGAACCCCGGTTCGTTAACTTGACCTAAAAGGGAAATGGTTTGTTCATCTTTGGGGATGTAAATTCGATCGCCATTCATAACTTTTGTTCTTTCTAAAACAGAGACCTTGGAAAGATTAACGCTCATCTTATTTGGATCTAGCGCTTGTTGTAACTGCATATAATCAAAGCCTTCAAGAAACTGATCAGATCCTCGGGTTAGAGCGCTCATATTTATAGAAGTTGCAGAGGAAACGCCTCGGCTATCTAAACTTTTTCGTACTAAATATGCGGCATTAGGAAGGGCATTGTCAGTCATTCCTTCTGCTTTTTGAAGAACTTCTTGAAGGGTAGTTACTCCAGACTCAATCGAAAATATTCCGGGCAAGTTGACCTCGCCTTCAATAGTAATTGTACCCTTAATATCATCGCGTTCATTAAAAGGAACAATAAATTGGTCGCCGGGCTGTACATCATAATTTTGAATTTCAGAACTGGAAACCGTTAGTTTTTCCATCGAGCCATTTCTATTTCTGATAACTATTACCGAGGAGGAATCTGCTTCACGAGTTAGTCCACCTGAAATGTTGAGAAGATTATAAAAAGAGTCATCCGAACGAA
>CAYGNU010000188.1:0-8297 GCA_964351175.1 uncultured Roseivirgaceae bacterium
TGTTATTTGCCGTGCAAAACTACAGTAAACTGACTTATTTAATTAATAATTATGTAAAAAGAATTTTAGTAAAAGTAGAATGCCTAAATTCTTATATTTAAAATAGCATTTTCAAATACTACTAAATTAGAAAGTAATGAATTCAAGGTTAATAATATCATCTGAATTGCTCCTTTTGACTGTTTCTCTTAAAGCACAAATTCAAGAAGGTAAGGCTTCTTACTAGGCTGATAAGTTTGAGGGTAAGCCAACTGCTAGTGGAGAAAAATATAAACATTCAAAATTAACGGCCGCACATAAGACTTTACCTTTTGGAACCGTAGTGAAGGTTACCAATGTAGGTAATGGAAAAAGTGTGGAGGTTAGAATTAATGACAGGGGCCCTTTTGTGGAAGGCAGGGTAATTGATCTCTCAAGATCGGCAGCTGAAAAAATTGATTTGATCCATGTAGGTGTAGCTGATGTTAAAATTGAAGTTGTTGATGCTGGTGACGGTAAAGGAAGTGGGCCTACAAAACCAATAGATCATGTTGTAGTAGATGAAAAAGAATTCTACGAATTTGATGTTGACAGAGTAACTCCAAATGGGTTTGGTATTCAGATAGGTACTTTTCGTGAACTTGCCAATTTGGTAAGATTGGCAGACAATCTTAAATCATCCTATCAGAAAGAGGTAACCGTACAAGTAAAGTTGATCAATGGAGTTAAAGTATATACTATGATTGTTGGTGACTTTAAGAACCGTGAAAAGGCTAGTGACTTCAAGGTTAAATTGCAACAACGATATCCTGATGCATTTATAGTCGAATTTGATAAATTATGAGATGCAAGCTGTTAATATTAGCAGCATTATTTGCTACCTGTTCATATACTTATGGACAAGATACACTGGTGTTTTTTGATGAGCTAACCTTTAACTCAAATTTTGAAGAACAAGCCCTAGAAAAATTCATTCAGGATAATGAACAGAATTATTTGGAGGTGTTTATGTCCATAGACCCCTCTATTGATAATGTAAAATTTAAAAATGCAGACATCGTCTATAAAAACAAGTTCGGTGCTTTTTATAATAATAAAGTCAAATCTAAGAGAGCTGACAAAAGGCTAAAGATCATTTATGATGAAATTCATGATGCATTTCTGACTCAATATCAGGAGCGCATACTTTTTAACTCCATTTTTGAAAATGGTAAATACAATTGCGTATCGGCCTCCGCCCTCTATAGCATTGCCCTTAAGGATGCTGAAATACCCTATGTTATAAAGGAAAGACCAACCCATGTTTATGTATTGGCTTATCCCAATAATGAGCAAATACTAGTTGAATCTACGGATCCGGCTGGGGGATATGTAAAATTCAACTCTAATTATAAGCAAGCTTTCATTGACCGAATGGCAAAAGCAAAATTAATTAGTGATGTAGAGGTTAAATCTAAATCTACTGATCTACTATTTGATCAATACTATTTTACAGATACGGATATTAATCTGACCCAATTAATTGGTATTCAATATGTTAATGATGCTATATATCGAGAAGAGAAAGGTGATTTAGAAGGAGCCTATCTTCAAATGGAAAAAGCCTGGATGTTTTATCCAGGTCAAAAGGTTAATATGCTCATGCTTGCCTTTTTAACAGAGCTTATTAACAAACAGCATTATGTTGAATTAAAATATGTTAAGTACTTACAGAAATTGGCGCGTTATACAGAATATGATATTGATACTGAAATAATCAAAAGTGAATTTGGGCGAATAATTAATACACATTTAATAGAAAATGGAGATTCAAAATCTTTGGAAACATTTTATAATACCTTATTGGATGACTTGAGCAATCCTGAACTAGCGTCAGAAATTTCTTACCTATATAATTATGAACAAGGCCGTGCTTTTTATAACCAAGGCAAGTTTAAAGAAGCTGTCCGTTTCTTTGAAAATGCTTATCTGATTAAAACAAACAACCTTGATATCAATAATATTCTGGTCACCTCTCTGATTAGAACAATGCAGAATAGCTCAAATACTGAAGCACTTGAGATTTTAGAATCCTATAAATCCAAACATACGCTGTTAATTGAAAACAACCTTTTCAAAAGTGCTTTAATGAATACCTATCTTATAGAAATGGGTAATTCTTATGATTTAGGTGATGAAAAGAGAGGCCTGAGATATAAAGAATTATTTGAACGATATTATGATCCTGAATTAACTCTGGACAGAAATAACATTGGTCGTGCTTATTCACTTGCTGGCGTATATTATTTCAGAAAAAACAATAAAACAAAGGCTTTGAAAGCATTGAATGATGGCTTAAATATGGTCCCCCATAGCCATGAATTATTGATTAGGAAAAGAATGATTCAGTAATTAAAACCCTCTGTTTTCAATTGCCAGATTGTGCTTTGTATCAATGATATATGGATTGCCTAAAGTAGTGGTAATCTCTGCCACAAAATGTAACTCTTCCATAATAAAAGTATTTTCTGGTAGGTTGTATTTCACCTCCAAAACTCCAGGTTCTTTTAATGAAGTAGATGGCTCTCCTCCCTCTAGACAACCATTTTCACCCAGTTTTGTATTGGCAAAAAACTTTATTCTCGAAGTGTTATCTGATGATTTAACATTTAATTCATAGGTCCCATTTTTAAGAATATTGTCAATGGGCTGAACTACCAATCTAGGATACTGCTTTTTAATATCTCCATTAAGTAAATACTCCTTTAAACCCTTGCAAGGTCTGTCGTAATTATAAGGCACCTCTGCCATCAGTTTACCATTAGGCCGATACTTCTTTCTCAAACCATGCATTAGGTTATTCTCATAAGTTGTTATTTGAAACACTGTCCCTGATTCATAGTAAGTGATTGCCTCTCCATTTTTTTTGTCATTGACATACTCTATTTGCTGATGCAAAGTGCCGTCTCTATAATAGTTTTTTGCGGTACCATTTCGCTTACCATCTTTATATTCGATCTCATTTTTCAAAACCTTATTGGGATAATATTGCTTAGCTATTCCATCTCTAATTTTATTCTTAGATGTTTCCTTTTTAATGCCTTCGCAAGCCATTAAAAAAAAGAATAATATGATTAGATATCTTGACAGTAGCATTTAATTATGAGAATTGATAACAAGTCTTATAAATCCTAAAAATAGCAAAATAAGAATATCTTTGAGCTACATGGATGAATTGTTAAACGAGAGCTGGCAATATTTACTTGACATTGAATTACTGGAAGCATTAGGTCTAGTTTTTGGACTTCTAGCTGTTTACTACCTTGTAGTTGAAAATATTCTAACTTGGCCAGTCGGCATAACCTATATTTTAATATCTTTTGTTATTTTCTGGAAGCAGCAACTCTATGGTGATTTTCTCTTGCACATCTTTTTTCTGCTGCTTAATATTTATGGTTGGTATCACTGGAAGTATGGTAATGATGACAGCCAAACAAAAGTACCTGTGACTTGGATGAGTCTAAAGAAGAACCTAGTCTATATATCAGTATCGATAGTAGGTGTCTTCTTATTTGGCTATTTCTTGTCCTCAGTACATTTAATCTTTCCTAACCTAATACCTGCATCAGTACCTTATTGGGATGCTGCAACCACCTCATTAAGTGTAATAGCCATGTGGTTAACGGCAAGAAAGAATATAGAGAACTGGATATATTGGCTAATTGTTGACATATTAGCTACAGGTATTTATTACTACAAAGGCATTCACTTTTATGCTCTTCTATATTTTATTTACATAGGTTTGGCTATAGCAGGTTTTATAGAATGGAACAAAACAATCCGTCAACAGAAGGTGTAAAAAGAATTGCTCTTGTAGGGCCTGAGTGTACGGGTAAAAGCACCCTTGCCTCATTACTAGCTAAATACTATAATACTGTTTGGGTACCAGAGTATGCTAGGCATTATATAGACCGACTCGATAGACCTTATGAAGAAAAGGACCTTCTTATTATAGCCAAAGGTCAAATTGAGCATGAGGATGATTTAGCTAAAAAAGCTAACAAATTGCTCATTTGCGATACTGATTTAACTGTTATAAAAATATGGGGTGAACATAAATATGGCGCCTCTTATGATGAGATAATAGATGAATATCATAAAAGAACTTACGATCTGCACCTACTGATGGGCATTGATATGCCTTGGCATGACGACCCACAAAGAGAGAATCCAGAGTTACGCCAGTTCTTCTATGATCTATTTAAAAAAGAATTAACTGAGCGCCAGACTAATTTTGTTGAAATCTCAGGGGAGCACTATCAACGTCAAAACAAAGCTATCGAAGCCATCAATAGAATTATCTAGCATAAAATGAGCTTCTTAATATATATATACAAGTTCCTAAGTTACACGAGCATTGATGTTGCAGCAGGTTCAATAATATCTTCTAGTCTTTTAAGTTTTGTTGTGGCAACAGATAATTCAAGAATCCCGTTATTTATATTAGGCCTAGTCGTCTGGTCCATCTATACCTTCGACCATTTATTAGATGCCAGAAAGAGTAAAGCAAACGCTATGAGTGAACGACTGGAGTTTCATAAAAGAAATTCCTCTATTTTGTCAAAAATTCTAATTTTTGCTTTCTTGATTATTGGTATTCTACTTCCATTTATCCCCTACACTACACTTTTATATGGTACAGTTTTAAGTTGTGTTGTATTGGTATATTTCCTTTCCATTCATTTTCTCAATTACAAATTCATTGTTCATAAAGAATTGGTGATTGCAATTATCTACACAACTGGAGTTTGCCTTGGACCAATCAGTCAAATGAATGATCACATTTCAAATACACAGATGCTGATAATTGCCATTTTCTTTATTATCGTTCTTTTCAACTTGTTAGTATTTTCATTAATGGATAAAAAGGAAGATTTGAGTTCAAAATTTCCCTCATTTGTTATCGCTGCTGGTGAGTCTGTAACCATAATAGTTTTAAAGGTTTTAGGGCTTATGGGAGTTTCGCTAATAGTCTACTTGACAGCATTGGGATTCCTTAAAGAGTCCATTCTTCTGGCATCTATGTTTAGTGTTTTACAATTGATCTTCTGGAGACGAAAGAGCACCTATATTCAAAAGTATTATCGATATGCAGGAGATAGTATATTCCTTTTTCCTATTTTCTATCTTCTGTGAAAAACAACTTCAATTTTATTGCTCCATTTTACGACAGACTTGGTGGGTTAATTTTTGGCAATACCCTCTTAGAATCCCAAAGAGTGATGCTTTTATATTTAAAAGAAGGTCAGTGTATTCTAATTTTAGGTGGAGGATCTGGTGCCATTCTCACAGAACTTGATAAACTAGACATTGGTCTAATGGTCTATTATATCGAGCTTTCACCGGCTATGATTACATTAGCTGAAGATAAAAAGCCTTTTAAAAACCTCAAGGTAGATTTTATAACTGCTGATGCATTGCAAATTACACTACCAGATATTGATGTTATTATCACTAACTACTTTTTGGATGTATTCTCATCGAATAATCTGAAGATTGTAATGAAGAAAGTTGATGAGGCCTTAAGTACTTCTGGCATCTGGCTGTGCACAGAATTTAGAAAGACCAATTCTTTTTACAAAAATGTATTGATAAAATTAATGTATATATTCTTCAAAATAGTTAGCCAACTTGAAGGTAGTTCGCTCCAAGATTTTGAAAAGCAATTTTACAGTCTTGGTTATAAAAAGACTGATTCAAAATTTTACTTTGGTAACATGATTGAATCTGCTATCTACGAAAAGACTCAACCCCGTTAATCATGGAAAATATAAAATCAACAATTGCAATTATTCTTTTATTAGTACTTGCGGCTTGTACAACAGCCACAGATAATCTAAAGACAGAAACTGAAGTTATACTTCCTGATCCCATTCTGCCCGTTGAAAAGATGAATGTAGCTTTTTTAATAGTAGATGGTGTTTACAATTCTGAGCTGGTTGCTCCAATGGATATCCTACATCACACCGTATTTCATACGGAAAATGGGATGGCTGTTTTTACTGTTGCCCCTGACACCACAACAATATCAACTTTCGAAGGACTTAAGGTTATCCCTGACTATTCCTTCCTTTATGACTCATTACCAACTATTGACATTTTAGTTGTCCCAAGTGCTGAACATAGCATGGACTCAGATCTTGAAAATGATGCGCTTATCAACTTTGTGAAATCAACAGGTGAAAAAGCAAGATATGTGATGTCACTGTGTGATGGGGCTTTTGTTTTAGCAAAAGCAGGTTTAGTAGATGGAAAAGAATCTACCACCTTCCCGTCCGATATACAACGATATAAAGAAACTTATCCTCAACTCATGGTTCATGATGGCGTAAGTTTTGTTCATGATGGAAAACTTATAACATCAGTCGGTGGTGCAAAATCTTATGATCCAGCGTTATACCTTGCTGAGATCTTATACGGTAAAACTGCAGCCGAAGGCATAGCGAGAGGTTTAGTAATTGACTGGAAGGTTCAGGAAATCGAGTTTGTCAGAGTTAAATAGTTAGAATCATATTGAGTTGTTTAGTATTTACAATTCATAGCATGACTGTCTTTAATACAGCATATAGTCATGCCGTGAATATCTATTAGATTGTTATATCAAGCTAGTTTTTACCACTACTTCCTTGTGAAGTGTTCTGTGAACAGGGCATTTATCTGCTATTTCTAAGAGTTTGGTTTTTTCCACTTCAGAAAGATCACCCGTTAACTCAATACGCCTTTCTATCTGGTCAATTGAAGCTGATTTGGATTCGCATGACTCACAATCAGCACTGTGGACTTTATCATGCTTTAAGTGAACCTTAATTTCTTTAAGGTCTATGTTTTTTCTGTCTGCATACATTCTTAACGTCATGCTTGTACAAGCACCTAAACTTGAAACTAGTAAATCATACGGGCTAGGGCCCAGATTCAGTCCTCCTACAGATTCTGGCTCATCAGCGGTCAAAATATGCCCACCTACTATTATATCTGTAGTATATCCTTTTTCTCCAGTCATGGTCACAACCTGAAGATCAGTATCAAGTTCTGTACTGATCTCTATTTCTACATACCTATCTCCCCATGCCGCTATTGTATTACCAACATAAGTTGAATCTGCCTTATTAGAGAGTAGATGATCCGCCTTGTCTAATGAAATGAAACTCTTTGGGTGCTTAGCATGGATATAAATCTCCTTAGCATTAGAAATATCAACCACCTGATCTTGTGGAGAGTGAAAGATCAAAAGCGCTTTATTAAGCCTATCTATACTTTTATGTTTTGAGGCCGCTTCTAGGTCATCGATAAGCTGTCTTTTTATTTTGAATGCCCTGCCTTCTATGTCAACTGTAGCTTCTCCAACATTTTCAATATCTTCAGACTTGGACTTAAATAGCTTCTTTAAATGCTCTGGATCGTAAGGTGAGCCTATAGTGACAATGCCCTTGGTAGCTTTAAAATTATGAGCGGCAGACAGTACAGCCGCTCCTCCAAGCGAATGCCCTATCACCAATGTTGGAGCTTTATAGTTTTCTTCTAAAAAACTATAGGCTGCAATCAGATCTGTTGTATTCGTTGTAAAATTTGTGTCTGAAAATTCTCCTTCACTTTCCCCTAAACCCGTAAAATCAAATCTTAATACAGCAAACCCATGTTGTGCTAAGGCTCTAGAAATATTAACTACTGCTGAAAGATTTTTGGAACAAGTAAAGCAGTGAGCAAAAATTGCAAATGCCTTTGGATTTTTATCAAGAGGTAATTCAAGTTTGGCAGATATGGTGATATTTTGTTCGTTTTTAAAACTGACATTGAGAGATCTCATAAATATACTTTTAGAAGTTTTAAAATATGGCTAAGGTTAGTTTCGCTGAAATTGTCAACCTCAAAATAGTATCTAAAGTTGCTTTTTTAGGTTTTCCTTACACTATCCTTGAATCTAGCCATCTTAAACTTATATTGCGTGGTTTAAAGTGATAAACTATACTAATGAACAAGTTGGGTACGGATAGTCCTTTTATTACAGAGCTGATAGAGGCAAGTGTTGATGGTATATTTTTGCTTGATGATGACTGCAAAGTAATAGTTTGGAACCCCCGGATGGTAGAATTGACTGGGCTAGAAGCTGGTGAAGTTACAGGCAAACCTATATTTACTGTTTCATTTCAATTTGGAGAAAAATTCTTTTTAGAAGGGTTAAAAAAAGCTCTTAATATGCTGGCTGCATCATGGAATGTAAGTTCCATTTTGTAGCGCTTGGTGGTAAGAAGATATGCCGACGTAGGTGCTCTGCGTTGGGT
>CAYGNU010000189.1:0-8224 GCA_964351175.1 uncultured Roseivirgaceae bacterium
TTATTGATAGGTCTGTTAAAGTCAAATTTATTGATAAATTGGATCAAAGTCAGTGCAGTAATCTTGGCAAGTATTCTGGTTTTGAATCCTTGAAATGACTTGGCGTAGTTTCTCCTGATCATAAACTGGTCACAGAGTTGGGAGAAAAGAGTTTCTAGCCTTTTTCTAGTTTTCCTAAATACCCAATCCTGTTTTTTGTAGTTTTTCTGATTGATCCTCATAGGAGTCTCTAATCGAATATTTGCCGAATGGAATAAGTCCAATTGAAGTGATGAAGATAGATAGCCCTTATCTCCAATAAGCACACAATCAGAGAGTTGCGAATTAATTTCTTTCAAAAAAGTGGTGTCATGTACACTGGCCTTGGTGAGTTCTACCGAGTGAAAGACTCCATTGACTGAGCACACACCTTGCAACTTATAGCCGTAAAAGTAGAAATCCTGAGAAGCACAAAAGCCTTTATCTGGAGCGTTCTCAAACTGTTCTTTACAAATTTTAGCTCGCTTTTCTCTGGACACCTTACAGACTTCCAGAGGCATTGAATCGACGATAAAGTACTCCTCAAATTCTAGGAATCGGGCAGCCAGTTGTTGACGGACATTTTCCAATACGGGGAACAGAAACCTCTTCCTGCGATTGAATCTGGTTCGATCTATCAAAAATGGAAACTGATCCTGATAATCGGATTTGATCTTTTTAAACAGCCAGTTTTCACTATCCAGTGACATATACTCAGCCACAAGCATTAAGCTAATGACCTCTAAATCAGAGAATTTAGATCGTTTACCCGGCTTTTTCATGTTTCCATCTTCACCGATCATATCCAGATCAAGAGATTTGATGGTTTGATAAATCTTTTCGAAATTGCTTTTAATGTTATGCATTAGCTTGATGTAGTAGTTTGGTTTGTAGTAATTCTAAATTACTGAATATCAAGCTTTTGTGTAACTATTTCACACAATAAATCACAGATAATCCTTTAGGAATTAATTAGCACAACGGGGTTAATATAATACACTAAGACTGTTTCTAAGGTTATTTAGAACCATAAAACACTAAACTGTATGAGGGTAATATCATCTCCAGTAGCCAGATCTTATAAATCTTAATTATTTTTTTTTGTGCTTAAGGAGTAATATTCAAAGGGTTAAAGAGCTCTAGTACTTAGAAGTCTATTGTTACTTCAGCTATCGTAGTGATTTCTTCAAGGCCATGTAATTTAGCAGGAAACCAAATTGGACCCTCTTTTAACAATTTCAGAGCATAGTTATCATACTCAAGACCCGCTCTTTTCATGAATCGAATATTATTAATTCTTCCTTGAAGATCTACATCAAATCTTAAAACAACTACCAATTCTATAGTATCTGATTTCATTTTATTCGTATAATCTAAATATTTGTAGAACTTTTCAAATCCCCCTGAGGGATAAGGTAAGTAGGTACTCAAATCGTAGTGATTTGTAGCGTTATTTTGGAATGAGATACCTCGAATTAATTCACCATTGTCATAAATTTCTTTATACCTGATATTACCATCTTGATAATATCCCTCTACTAATCCCTGTAACCGCCCTTTTCTATATGTTGCTCTATAGCTGATTTTCCCATCTTCAAATAGTTCAATAAAATCACCTTCTCCATTCACTATCAATGGTTTACCAAAAGTGTCCCATGTGTTTTCTAAATGCGAAAATCCATTATGAAATCTAACCTCACTGGCCAAAATATTCCCTCCATGATAATTTTCCCATTTCCCCTCACGATTATCCCCTATATAGCGACCCGCTGAGCTATAGGAGCTGTCTTCTTCATAGAAAATGAAAATTCCATCTTTAAGTCCTCTTTGATAAGTTCCTTTCATTTGTATTGCACCTGAAGCATAGTAGTCCTCAACACGTCCATGCCAATCTCCCAAACTGTCTTTCTGCCCAAAGCGATAAAATTCAAAAGTTGTATTATCAGTTTTGAACCAGCTTGAGTCATAGAACTCTTCCGTGAAAGTCAGTCTTTCAGGGTTTAGTTCTAATTCTGGGTCCTTCATTAATTTTTTTTCAAGATTTAATGGGTACTTTATTTTAGGCAATAGCGCAATTTTATAGTTAATCCATTCAATGCTGTCTCGATAGATAAATGATTCTTTTGAGATGCCGTGTTTTATGTATTGGATTTTTTGATTTGTCAAGTGCATATATTGGATGATGGCAGTAGTATCTTCACGGAGTTCAATCGGCACTTGGTCTAAGGATTGAAATCCCAAAATAACTAGATCTGGTAAGTGCTCCATTTTGGACAAAGTATCATAGAATTGACTATCGGTCATTCTTTCATTCAGTACTTCTTGAATCTTGTAATCAATGTTTTTAAAGTATTGATAGGAGTCAAAATAGTGAACTTGAAAATTAGGAGTGTTGAATTTAATAGTTAACAACAAAAGCAAGGAAGCGATGAAAACCCAATTGCTATTCAACCTTGCATATAGCAGACCAAAAAGAATGCCGGATATAACACCCCCATAATGAGCCGCATTATCGAAATTCATTTTGGATCCAATGAATGTTACTATCACGATGTAAACAATGAAATTCATTAAAATCGCTACACGATTAGCAGGATTACTCATTAAAATTTTAACAATGAGATAGCCATATATCCCAAAGATTGCACCACTTGCTCCTACACTAACTTCAAAAAGATTAAAATTGACACTACTCAATCCTGCGAACAAACCAGTAATGAAATAAAGACCTAAAAACCTTACTGAACCCAAACTTTTCTCAGTTTGAAGTCCTAAATAAAATAGACTGTACATATTGGCAAGCAAATGGAAAAAACTACCATGTAAGAACATAGAGGTGATAAATCGATATGGTTCACTGGCCAATGAATAGGGTGGAAAATTTCCGCCCATTTTAATCAGTGTTACACCGTCAAAATCATTAAAACCGTAAAAACTAAAAACCGAAACATTTATGCTTATCAATGAGAATGTTGCCCAATAATTTGAGAATGTCTTGATGTTAAATTGAGAGGTATTCATTCTTAGGATAGTAAATTGGTAAAATTGATAGAAAGGCGAAATTATATTGAAGTAATTGAAGATGTTTATTTTTCACTTAACTCCTGATTAATTTGCCTAAGGTTATGCCGAAAATCAAAAATCTCATTTACATCAGGCTCTTGAGTGAATAAAGAAGGTTTTGGGTTCTCTTCTAAGTATCTTGGTTTTGAATTCAAAAGAGGAGTGAACGTTTACTTCATTATATTGAAATTCACTTTTAGCCCTGAATCTAGAACGCGCTCGGGATAGTACTCTTTGTCCATTGTTAAAAGGCCATGAAAGTTGAGATATGGATTTATTTGAATTGAAAAATTGTCGCCAATTGAAATTTCTGTGCCTATTCCCAATGTTGCCCCAATCCCGGATTGATCAGTAATGCTTTTTACTTTTGAAATGTCAATATCTCCAAGGAGTCCACTTGTCATGTATAAGTATTTGCCCATTGCAAATTTGAAAACGAGTGGAATATAGATCAGTCTTAAATCATAGTTTTTTGGTGGGATGTCAAAATCTGGATTTGGGTTAGAAGTCACCATGACGCGATTATTATAAAGATTAAGACCTGTAATAAATTGTGTTTTATCTGTCAACTTTCTTCCATACTGCAAGCCAACCGAAAAACCACTATTTAGATCGTAGGAAGCTCCCCCTTCTAGAGATTGTTTCAAAATAGTTCCGCCACCCATGCCGAAGCTTATTCCGTAAATATTATTTTGGCCCTTAGTGTTAATTGCAAATCCTCCTATTAATACAACAACAATCAATATTTTATACATAGCTTCTTCGTGTATCTATCCAATTTGAAGATCAACATATTAATGACTTCCTGAGCTTTTATAAATCTGTATCTAGGTAATATGCCATGAATATAAGTATTCCACCAACCATTTCTACGAGCAATTCCCTAGATTTTCTCTAGCACGATCTGCTCGTTAAACTTTTCTACAATGATGTTGAAGTATGATTTTACACGGCTGTAATACTGCTGATGTATCTGTGCTTCTTTGAATTGGTAGCTGCCGTCTATTTTGATCACATTATCTATGATTTCATACTTCAGGTATACATCCACTAGCGTATTAGAGAGTGTGTAAGATTCTGGCATACTGGAGACTTTAAATCCCTCTGGTATTGTCAATGTCGATTCAAATACCTCAGTAAAGGGATAAATAAAGTCCAGAGGGTAGTTTCTCGCTTTTTGTGTAAGCGGATTTTTCGTATAACAAAGATTAAAAAATGGTTTTATTGCTATGCTTTCGCCAATGACTTCAAAGTCATAAGCAGTTTGTAAGCCTATTGTATATGGTTTGGTAGCATCCTTATAGTTTCTCGTCATGAGTCTATTGATGTTACCTACCTTTTCTGAGAATGCTTCTGCGATGCTTGTAGAGTCATCTTCGTAATAGCTTCTGTATTTATAAGCATCGTATTCTGTACTGAGGACAGTCACAGTCGCATTGGCTATCAATTCTTCTGTGTCTATGGTGATCGCTAGTTTGCTCTTCTCAAGAGAAGGCACTCCACCATTGATGTTCACCCAACCCACAGGATCTTCCTTATTTACCAAAAGCCCTTTCTCGTTGAGGCAGCGCGTGGGTAGACGGTTATAGGTAAGCTGATCTTCTGTAGCATCCGTAAGAAAAGGGCTATCTGTGTTTACCAAAACCACTACATAATTTGTAAAGTGATCAAAAGGATAATCATTTGGGATTTTACCATGACTTCTGGTACTTAAGATAATTGGTTCTGCAGATACATCTGCTTCTCTTAGGAGTGCAATTAAGAATAGGTTTATGTCTGCTGCATTTCCTGTCTTTTTGGTGTAAAAGTCCTTTGCCGACTGTGAAGCATATTTGGAGTTGTAATCATTCCAAGTGAATTTTTCCCTTACATATTTGACTAGTGCAATGCTTCGTTCCTGTAAAGGAAGTACCGCTATTTCTGGGTTTTCACTTAAGATAGTTTTCGCATATTTGGAGCAACTTTTAATGTATTTACCAAAGTTTTCATGACTCAACAAGGCCTCATTCAGCTTAGGCCAAGTGGACATAATCTCCCTTGTGGATCCCTGAAGACTGTTGAACTTTGCAAGTTGAAAGTCCATTTTGATGATATAGTCATTCACTGAGCTAATAAATGATTCATCTTTGAGCGCTGGTATGTCTTTGAGCACATATGTGTGTACATAATCCTGATATTCAAATCCAGTTCCGTAGTTTTTACCGAGGGTTTCATTGATCGTTCCCCAAATACGTTTTTCTTCGGATAGTTCTGAGTTTTGGTAGTCAAAAGCGGAGATACCCTGTGCCAAGAAGACGTATTCGTAGAAAGGGATCATTTTAGCAACGTATTCGCTGTAAACCGTCGGGATTTTATCTTGAAATGTCCAATCAGGGAGGTTGAAATGGAAGGGAGTCTCAAAGACAATCCTTAGGTCTAAAACTGATCCCACTTGCACATTTGGAAAGACAAATTTCTTTTGTCTCCATTTTTCACTCAATTTCTCTTCATAGACAGTGGATGGGTCTAGAGTGGTTCTGCTGATACTCCCATTCTCTTCATTGAATGTGTAAGCTTCTATCACTTTCACTTCTTCTGTGCGCCCACTCCCATCTACATAAAAAGGAATACCAATTTCCGCAAACTCAAAGCCCTCATTAGTAAGTATCTTAATCCGTTTGTGCCTAGTGAATCTAATATCATACCCGTCATTCGTGTCAAAGAAGTAAGATTCTCCTTTGTCATAAAGCACCACCGCTTCAGCTGAAGGGTCTAGTTCATATGCATTCATTTCTAATTCTTCTTTTGTGACTTTTCCGAATTCAAGATTGACTTGCTGAGCAAAGGCAAACATTGTATTGGATACCAGGAGTAGAGTAATTAGCTGTTTCATTTGAGTAGGATTGCTGATGTCTTTTTGTAGGAATTAATGGCCGTTATGAATTCATAGAAGGATTCATATGTTTCGATTGGATATCTTCCACTTTCTAGTATGAAGGTTTCACAGGCAATGATTTGATTCGCCTCTATTGCAAAGCTTGTTTTGTAGATGCCATATTCGCTGGATAATTCTATGTTTTCCGGAAGCTGTACTTCAAAGCTTTCCAAATTTGCGAGAGGAAAGTAAGTGGTGTCAACTTTATGGATTGGGTAATTGATACTTACATCCAGTTTTCTGTTTTCAGGCTTTTCAAAATCTGGCATCTCTATTTTCAATGGGTTGATTATTTTGAATTTACCAACATCACGAATGGGAGAGGCACAATTACCATAAGCCGTGATATTCAAATGCCTATTGCTTCTTACAGAATCTTGAATATCCCACTCGCTTAACTCGAGTCCTTTGATATTTAGATCTTTAGCAATTCTAGTTTTCACATCATTTGATTTACGCTTTAGCTGAAAATGCCTGTAGGTTTCGAACGCACGACCTTTCAATAATTGGTAACTATCCATTACGAAAGCTTTCGACGAATCTTGACTGAAAATAATTTTAGTTCTTTCTAGTACGTCTTCCACGTCTAGCTTAGGTGTACGCACAAGTTTGCCGCCATCAGCATCAATGGACAATGCGTACCTATCCTGAGTGAACGTGCCCATGTAGTTATAGGGAAGTGATTGATCAGTGTTTTCCAACCAAATAGTATCGCCCTCCAAAGGCACAGATAGTATCACGTGATTGAACTGCTGACTCGGCAACTCTGGATTGATAAATGCGTCATTTGCTCCACCATTGATAATGGTATAGTTGGATGGAATGCCGACATAGCTCAGCATTGATTTCATGTAGTTACTTAACGCCTTGCAGTCTCCGTATTTGTTTGTGCAAACATAGGAGGCTGGGTAAGTCTTGAGGCCTCCTACATCTATTGCCACGTTGATATAGGTGGTTTTATCTTGCAAGTATTCGTACAGTACACGAACTATTTCACGTTTATCAGTTAGTTCCTTGGTAAGTCTATCTATTATAAATATTTCTGAAAGAGGTAATTCTTCAGAGCCTTCATTGAGCGTTCGTATCCATGTGCCGAGTTCTTCCCAAGAAGCATTGCTGCCAGACACGCCATATTGAAAGGTCTTGGGAATGATATGGACTGAGGGTGCCAACTCGTCGAAAGATGGCGAATAAACCTCTTCTTTAGGCAACTTGTAAATATCGTACTTCCAAGAAAATATTTTAGCATTTTCTGTAGTGGTGTCACTAAACGATATAAGTGAATCAGCATCAATGATGACTTCATATTCAAGTGGAAGTTCCACGGTCAAACTACTTTTCAAAGTGGTGAGGTGAGTAAACCAAGTTGGGTACCAAACGGAAAGCACCACAAATTCATTTACTATTAGTCGATAAGAATAGTGAACCTGATAGGGGTACTCGTGCCAGTATAGATCAAATGATTCCTCAAGTCCATCCTGGTAGAAAGTACCATATGAGAGGTCGCTCTTAGTGACAATGTCTTTTTTCTTAAGCTTTCGTACAACCTCTCCACTTCGGTCTGTGACAAATGCTTCTAATAGATCAAATTCGTCGTTTGGGCCATGATCTATTTTCACCTGCGATGGCCAGTTGCCCGCTTTGTCATTGATCTGAATGATAAAGGACCGCTCGGTGATCTTTCTCCCTTTTTCTACTTTGATATTGGTGGAATAGTCTATGACTTGTGCTGGCAGACTACCAGCGCTAAGTAGCAATAAGCAGAATGCGCAAAGGATGAGACGAAAGAGCAAAGTTGGCATTTAGGTTTAACTGGTCTAATGGCAAATATGCTCTGATCACAGTATATGGTAAAAAGAGCGAAGCTAAACTAAGGAATGCAGGTTTCTCATGCAACGTCAATTATGATATATTCGAAAAAGTGGGACCGTGAAATGAGAACAAGGTTGAAGGTGATATTTTTACAGGCAATGAATTCTGTGGGACTATACCCACATAGCTCTTTGATCTACGCATGACTTTGGGAGTGTCCAACTTACCTTTGCATCATGCAAGCCAATGACAAGGTCATAAAATTAGAAGAGCCGTTGGTTGATGATCTGCGAGCGAAGTATGCTGTAAAGCAAGCTGAGCTTGAAGAAATCAACAATGTAACGCATGCTTTTGAAGCTATACTCAGGGCTGCATTGAGCAATGAAATCATAGCGGAGCAGGAATTGTCTGCGCTGT
>CAYGNU010000190.1:0-3246 GCA_964351175.1 uncultured Roseivirgaceae bacterium
GGATTCGAAATCCTTGAGCATTGCCTTCAAAAGTTGTGAGGTCTGCCCATTCGAGTTCGCTAACTAGTGATTTATACTGAAGTCCAGCCCCTTCTTTGAAAAAGCCAGAGATGGCGTCTTCTCCCGAATGTCCGAACGGAGGGTTGCCAATATCGTGAGCCAATGAAGCGGCTGCCACAATAGCGCCAAAATCATGAATAGAGAAGTTCTTTTGAAGCTCTTTGTGCCTTTCAAGGATGACTTGACCTACCTTTTTGCCAAGTGTTCTTCCTACGCTTGATACTTCAAGGCTATGGGTGAGCCTAGTATGTACAAAATCGTGTTCGGGTAATGGATGAACCTGAGTTTTGTCTTGTAACCTTCTGAAAGGATGAGAGAAAATAATTCGATCATAATCTTGCTCAAATGCACTTCTACTAGGCTCATGAGCAGTTTTCTTCTCAGGTGTACGTTGATTAGATAAAAGTTCTTCCCAATTCATAGTTACTGTTTTGGATGGCTAAAATTATATAATTTCAAAGGATCCTGACGAAGCAACATCGCAATTGTTTGATAAAGGTCTGGTAGTTGCCGGCTCAGCTGCTCTGGTTGTTCGAAGAAATACTCCAGTGAAACGGCAAAGAATTCATATTCATTGGTGCTAGCATATGTTCTTAATACATGAGGGTCGCCACGCTTAATTTTTGGTATTTCTCTTTCGGTGATGGATTTCAAAGCATTGAGTGCATCCTTATTTAAAAAATCAAACTCTTCATTTTTAATTCTGTTTTCGAAATGAATGGCATGTGCCATTTCATGGATGCCTACATTAAAGGAATCAGTTAGATCTCCAAATCCCGCAACAAAATGACTCCAGGATAGCAAAATTATGCCAGCCCTAGGATTCACTTCGCCAAGATGATATTTTTTGGTGTGCAGTGAATAGTAGGAATCAGGATAGATTAATATTTTATCAAAATTTGAAAGGTAAATCTCAGGCAACCCAAAAGTTAATTGTATGGCACTGGCGGATATCAGAACTTTCATTTCTTCAGAGACGGGCAAATAAGAACGTGAAATGAATTTTTTGGAATATATAAACCTTTGAACCCTCCTTTCAAATTCAGCTTTTTTTATGTCAGGAAGCACCTTGTAATAACCGCAAAACTCATTTAATATTTGTTTCCTACTTCTTCTTAGAGGTTGTCTGATTTTAATACGATAGTTAATCTGATCATAGATATAGACATATATATCATTAAAGATAGACCAGACTCCGAATGTTATCAGTCCAAATACTGAGAATAATAAGAGGTATCCCAACTAGATCCTTTTGAGCAAACTTTTTACTGATACTAAATCGGAAACACGACTGTGAAGTTGAGAGATATTAATACGTTCTTGTTGAAGATTATCTCTATCTCTAATCGTAACGGTATTGTCTTCTAGTGTTTGATGATCTACAGTCACACAGTAGGGTGTGCCAACTGCATCTTGCCTTCTATACCTCTTACCTATTGCATCTTTTTCATCATAGGTACAATTGAAATCAAGCTTAAGCTCATCTAATATTTCCTTTGCTTTTTCAGGAAGTCCGTCTTTTTTTAGCAATGGTAATACCGCTACTTTTGTAGGAGCAATGGCAGCGGGAATTTTAAGGACAGTTCGCTCGCTGCCATCCGCCAAAGTTTCTTCTGTATAGGCGGCAGTCATTACAGCAAGGAAGAGCCTGTCTAGTCCAATGGAAGTTTCAATAACATAAGGCACATAACTTTTATTTTCTTGTGGATCGAAGAACTGTAATTTCTTTCCAGAATGTTCTTCATGAGCTTTTAAGTCAAAGTCAGTTCTGCTGTGAATACCCTCCAATTCTTTAAATCCCATTGGAAAGTTAAATTCGATATCACAAGCAGCATTGGCATAATGAGCCAAGTTGAGGTGATCGTGGAAACGATAATTTTCTTCGCCTAGTCCGAGTAGTTTGTGCCAGCTTATTCTGGTATTTTTCCAATGCTCATACCAATGCATTTCATCACCTGGTTTCACAAAGAATTGCATTTCCATTTGTTCGAACTCACGCATACGGAAAATAAACTGGCGAGCTATTATTTCATTTCTGAAAGCTTTTCCTATTTGTGCTATACCAAAAGGGATCTTCATTCTTCCCGTTTTCTGAACGTTTAGGAAATTAACAAATATACCTTGTGCTGTTTCAGGTCTTAAATATATTTTATTAGCACCATCAGCTACGGAGCCTAGCTCTGTTGAGAACATCAAATTAAATTGACGAACGTCTGTCCAGTTTTTTGATCCAGAAACGGGGTCTGCTATGCCTAAATCTTGAATTAGTGTTTTTAGATCAGCTAAATTTTCAGACTCCAATGCATTTTTCATGCGCTCATTGATACTGTTAATCTCAGCTTGGTAGCCCATAACACGGGCATTGGTAGCTAAATACTGTTCTTTATCAAACGAATCACCAAAACGATTTGCTGCCTTATCAACTTCCTTGTTGATTTTGCCTTCTATTTTAGCAATATGATCTTCAATTAGAACATCTGCCCTATAGCGCTTCTTAGAGTCCTTGTTATCAACCATAGGATCATTAAATGCATCAACGTGTCCAGAGGCTTTCCATGTGGTTGGGTGCATAAAAATAGAGGCGTCAAGACCAACAATGTTTTCATTCATTTGAACCATTGCTTTCCACCAAAATGACTTCAAGTTATTTTTTAACTCAACACCATTCTGGCCGTAATCATAAGCAGCAGCTAGTCCATCATAAATTTCACTGGAAGGAAAAATAAAGCCATACTCCTTGGCATGTGCTATTATCTGTTTTAACAAATTATCATCTTGGTTCGCCATAGGGCGCAAAGATATAAAAATGATCTAATTGCTAGGCATTAGCCTCCTGCATTACTTTCTGATAAGGAAGCTCAAGGAAGAAAGTTGTACCTTCTCCAAATTTTGATTCGAGGCTGATCTTACCTGAAATCTTCTCAGTCATTTCTTTGGCTATGTATAATCCCAAACCTGATCCTTCAGACTTTTGAGATGCCCTAAAAAACATATTAAAAATTTTACCTTGTAATTCTTCTTCTATACCAAATCCATTATCGGAGACCTTAATTACACCACTTTGGTTCTTCACCTCCCAGTCAATTAATATTTGAGGGCTGGCTTTCTCAAGGTCGTGATATTTGATTGCATTAGCTATAAGATTATTTAACACAATTTTTAGCCATCCTCTGTCGGTCTCCAATA
>CAYGNU010000190.1:3256-8221 GCA_964351175.1 uncultured Roseivirgaceae bacterium
GTCTTTTGCAATTTGAATTTGGATATCAATGGATTGTGATCCCTCAAAGTATTGCAAACCTTCAAGTACTTCTTCTATTATATCTCTTATACAAACTTTCTCTGTTTCAATATCCAACGTGTATTTCGAGAGTAGTCTATTATGTCTGAAATAAATCCATTAAGTGTATGAATTCTTTTCTCCATCATGTTGTGATACTCCGTCAGCTCTTCACGCTTATCCGTAATTCTAGCTAGATGAATTAAGCCTAGCATAGAACTAAGAGGCGCCTTTAAATCGTGCGATGTACTGTATACGAATCTGTCAAGTTCTTCATTGGTTTTTTCAAGAAGGATATTTTGTTCTTCAATTTTCCTAAATGCATCATTTCTGTCGTTATTATCTAAAAGAGTACCAACCATTCTTATAGGTTTGCCATCCTCGTCCCATTGTGCTTGCCCTGATAGAAGTACCCAGATATAAGAATTATCACCTTTTCTTATTCTTACTTCTTTATAGAAAGGTGTATTGTTTTCAAGGTGTTGTTTAAGCAATGATTTAATTTGAGGGAGATCAGATGGGTGAGCTACTCTATTAAGTTTATCTGAGGTCATATCCTCATATTTTTCTGGAGGATAATTTAGAAGATTTATCAATATTGGGCTTAAGAATAATTTATCATCTATTGCATCCCAGTCCCAAATACCCGCACTAGACCCTTGAATAGCTAACTCGAATCGATCTTTGTTGATTTTTAGTTCTTCTGATATTTTTTCTAGCCTACGTTCTGTGTTGTAGTTGATATTTAGCATGAAGACAATAATAATACTAGCCGTCACGGCCGATATGGTAGTATTAAACATGAAATTTATTTCAATACCACCAGGGGGTATAACTGATTTTTGTATGAATTCGAAATTGTACTTATATACTACCAGACATAATATCAAGGAAAATGAAGCCATGATGATGGCTTTAGACTTTTGCTCGTGGCCAAATAATGCAAATGATCCTATGATGATTGGAAGAAAAAACATGAAAACGCCTGTTTCTTGGGCCTCCTTTTCTGCTGAGAAAGATAGAATTAGATTAGCGCTGAGTAGTAAAATAATTGTAGCGAGTTGATGTTTACCAATTCTATTGATGATGAAAGCAGTTACGCTTAATACAAATAACAGTTGATAAACAAAAAATGAACTATTTGCACCTTGCCAAATATCAAAAATGGTATAAAATACTGCGATAAATGAACAGAACAGCGTTAATTGACCAGTTAAAATGGCCCTTTTAGCAGTATCGGTTTTTTCTATATTTGAGTTATTGCCTAAATATAGTCTTTTAAAAAATTGGGAGGTCGCTGTCTGATTCAATACTAATTAAATCTACTTCAAAGGATAAATCTATAATTAATGAATGTTATTTGCTAATAACTGAGAGTTGGACACCAGATAAATCGATTATCAAGTTTACAGCTTTTAGGCCTTGGTTATTACCTCTTCTTGATAAGGTATATGGAGATAAAATGTAGTTCCTTCACCTATTTTTGATTCAAATGATAGTTGCCCTGATATTTTTTCTGCCATTTCTTTGGCTATATATAGACCCAGGCCAGATCCTTGAGAGCTCTCTGATGCCCTAAAAAACATATTAAAAACCCTATCCTGAAGTTCCTTTTCGATACCTGTTCCGTTGTCAATAATTTTTATCATACCTAGGCCATCTTTAAACTCCCATTGGATTTTTATAAATGGCTTCTTCTGTTTTGTATTATGATATTTTATGGCATTGGCAATCAGATTATTAAGTATGATTTTTAATCTTCCTCTATCGGAAGTAATAAATAATTCATCATCAAAATCTATGCTCACATTTATTATTTGAGAATCTTCATAGTATTTTAAACTTTCAATAACTTCTAGGATGAGGCCCTTTAAATTGATAGACGAAGATTCAACCTCTAATCTGGTATTTCTGGAGTAGTCAATGATTTCAGCAATGAAGCCGTTTAACGCTCCCACTCTCAAACGCATTCTACTCAGTATTTCTTTAAATTCTTGTGGATCTTCGGATAATTCTGCTACATTAATTAATCCCAAAATAGAACTTAGCGGAGCTTTCAGATCATGTGAAGTGCTGTAGACAAATCTATCCAGCTCTTCATTGGTTTTGGCCAAAAGTTCATTTTGCTCTTTTACAGTCTTAAATGCTTGTTTTCGGTCATCAATGTCTAGTACAGTACCAACCATTCTTATCACATTACCGTTTTCATCCCATTGTGCCTGACCGGTATCCAAAACCCACAAATAGGAACCATCTGCTTTTTTTAATCGGCATTCGATATTAAATGGCTTTTTCTTATCAACATGCTGTTTAAGGGAATATTCAAATTTTGACAAATCCTCTGGGTGAATAATCTTAAATAACCGTTTTGAGGTTATGCCAATCATTTTATCATCAGAATACCCTAGCATTTCAAGTAGTAACGGGCTGATGAAAAGGCTATCACTTTCAACATTCCAGTCCCATATTCCAACACTAGAGCCTTGAATTGCTAGCTCAAAGCGTTTGCGACTTTCTGTCAACTCTTCTGTCAACTCCATTAATTCCACTTGAGAGTTAAACATTTTTTGTTCATACTTCCTGTTAATTGATAAAATGTAGAACACCATCGTAATTAATACAATGACACACACCGAAAAATTAATAAAAAAGCTTAATTCAATATACTCTCGTGTCAATGGCAATCTTTCAAAATCTATCAGTTCTGTAAAATAGACTATGTAAAATGCTCCAATACTAGCTGTTACAATGACTAATGAACTGACTTTCTCATTAGCACCAAAAAGTGTTAAAGAACCAACAGCAACTACAAAAAAGTACATATAAACACCTGTTTCCTGTACTTCCCATGAAGCAAGTATTGCTACTAGTACAACTCCGGATAATAGAAGCACCATTTTGGAAATGGTGTGTTTTCCTAGTTTTAAAAGTATTATACTGGTTAAACTTCCAATTATTAATATAAAATAATAAGGAATGTACTGATAGGCACCATTAAAGAAATCTATGATAGGATAGAAAATAGATATACTAAGTGCTAAATAAGCGATGTTGCGAGTTAATTTGGTACGCTTCTCCAGTGCCCAGGCATTGTAGGTGTCTGAGGAGAAGTTTTGTTCGCTATGACTTTTATTTTTTTGCATAAATAATTGCACAAGGCATAATCACATTTTGTAATGCCTTTCGTCTACAAAACTAATGTTAATTGTATAATTGAGTTTGAATCTATTAATTCAAAGACTTATCAAAAAGCAGTATCATTTTATTAAGACTTTCAGTAGAACCGACCATAGTAACCCAATCGCCTTTTCTCAATCTTGTGTAACCGTGGGAAATTATCATTTGCCCTTTTCGTCTGATAGATAAGATAATTACATCTTGAGGTAACCTCATATCTCTTAACGAGAGTCCTACCAAGTTCGGGTTTAAAACTTGAAGATCAATGGTATCCTGACCTTCCTGCATACCCAATAATAACGTTGTGGCTTGAGGAGATCTAACAAAATGATCCATTAAGCTCACCATTGCCGTTGAAGGGTCAACTACTAATGCGCCTAGTTTGTGAAATTTGTCAAAATTGTAATGGGTATTTAGTCTAACAATGACATCTTTTGTTCCGACATGCTCATAAATAAGGTTAGCTAGTTCAAAATTCTCTTCATCAGTGAGCATAAGAACGGTAGCTTCGGTTAAACTAGCATCCAATTGATTAAGGGCTTCAAGGTCTAGATTATCTATTACCCTAATATCAATGTCGGGGTATTCCTCTTTATTAACATCTTTTCTTCTTGTGGCTAATTTTACTTCCCAACCATGAACTTTCAATTGTCTAGCCAAAGCCACAGACTGACTTTCAAACCCGAAAATTATGGCATCTCTAATTCCATCAAAAGCTGGAGTTACAGCTTTTTGATGACTCTCCCCAACTATACTTAGTGCCCATTTAAAGAATGGCGGTCCTACAACTTGATTAATTACAATAACGGCAATTATAAGTGTAGAAAACTCAGCCCCCCAGGATGGGAAATTATTAGCTACAATTGTTGCTAGGCCTAAGCCTACGCCTGCTTGAGTGATGTAAGGCATCCAACCAATACGATTGTAAAGTGGAGGATCTCCTGCTAAAGATCCACCAATAAATGACCCTAATATCATGCTTATTAACCTGATGAAAAAGAACAATAGTGCTATTGGCCAAACTTTTATTAATAAGTCCAATGACATGCTTGCTCCTGCCAGTGTAAAAAAACAGACGTATATAATTGGCCCTACATCTTCTAACAGCTTTATGAACTCATGACGATATTTGCTGTAGTTTGTAACTATAAAGCTGCCAATAATACAAATCAGCAAGGGTTCAATGTGGAATTGTTTTCCAAAATGAAGGTATGTGTATTCCTTTAAGAAATAAGATAAGAGGTAAATACTAAATCCTAAACTAAGTATGTAAACGATCTTAGCATATGCATGGATTCTAAATGAGAGAAGTAGAATTAAAACTCTACCGAGCAGAAACCCAATAACAAATGATGCTCCAAGTTCTGCAATTATGATTATTAGAAACCAAAAGTCAATTTGAGTGCCATTGACCAAAACATTGGCCAGAGACATACAAATGGCAAATAATATGATGACCAAAAAGTCTTTTAAAACTGTAACCCCCATTGCAGTTTGCGTAAAGGGTCCTTTAGCACGAACTTCATTAATTATGGCAATGGCAGAAGCAGGCGAGCGAGCAACGAATATAGTAGCTGTCAAAATAGCTGCAGCTATGCGCGTTGACTTGCCCATTTGTTGCATAAAATGAATGATATCCCCTAGAAAATAAACTGCAAAAGCACTCATGATAAAAGTGACTACCAGCTGGCCAAAAGTCATCCATTTAATACTTTTTAGTCTACCTCTCAGATCTTTTAGATATAATTC
>CAYGNU010000191.1:0-8195 GCA_964351175.1 uncultured Roseivirgaceae bacterium
TCTTTACAAATGATTGATTCTGGGGCAATTCGGTAAAATGTAGCCTTAATCTGCTTAACCCGTGGATCTAATGCTGCTTCATTAAAAAATCTTAAAACATAATCATATGACTGATAGGGAAAGTGCATTAACAAATCAGACGAATCAATAGCATCAAAAATAGAATTATGAATTTCTATGGAATTGACAATTAAAGGTGTTCGCTTTTTATATTCAAGTGCTGGAGATAATGGATTCTGTAAGCCAAGCAAATCGTTCATATTATGATATCGTCCACCGGGAACCATATCATCTTCATCTAGTTGAAAATTTGATTTTAAAAAGGATACCACCTCGTACGGCATCGCAAAGTCATATAAAAATCTTGATGGTACACCAAGGTTCCTTTTTGTTATTTGTTTCTGAATTTTCTCCACCAAATCGCCAGAATACTCATCTTCAATGTTCAGCTCCGCATCTCTGTTCAGCTTGATCGAATAGCAGCCAATGATTTTATAATTAGGAAAAAGAAACTCAAGATTCTCACGAATAATATCATCAATTGCAATGTAGTAATGTGTTCTATTTATGGAGGGTAATTTTATAAACCTATCTAAGAAATTAGAGGGTATATTAACCAAAGCATAGGCCTTCTCGTTTGATTGATCCATCAAATCAAGAACAAAATACAATTGCCTGTTTTCGAGAAATACCTTTCTGGTCTTTTTTCCAGTAAGAATATGAGGCTGAAGGTAAGATAAAATTCGGCTTTTGAAATAGTGATTAATAGCATCTCCATGTTCCTTGAATGGTTTTTCATCTCGATACAAAACTATACCCTGCTGCTTAAGCTCAGGAATAATTAAATCTCTTTTTATTCTCCCAAAGTTCTCCTGTTGATCATTAACTTCCTTAAGTAGAGCATCAAGTACTAATCTTGGATCATCACTTAGTTGTTTATTAATCTTCTTTTTATCAATATGGATTATACTACGAATAGAGGCGACCCTAACCCTAAAAAATTCATCGAGATTGGAAGAGTATATCGCAAGAAATTTTATCCTTTCGTAAAGTGGAACGTTAGGATTTTCTGCTTCTTGCAGTATTCTTTTGTTAAATGAAAGCCAGGAAAGGTCTCTGTTGAAGTAATTATTACTGTCATTCATATAATATTCATTTTAAATATCCCCTGCTTTAAATATTAACAAAATGACATAGTAATTTGCCAATATTAATATAACTAGCTTGAAATTATCTGAAATATTGATGTTTACAAAACCTTTACTTCTTATTGAAATGGCAGTGGATTTTAGTAATCAATAAGTAATTTCATTGTCACTAAGCGTTTTCATAAAAGCTATAATGTTACCGATTTCTTCAGTTGTCAGATTAAGTGAATCAAAAGGTAGGGTCTGATGTGGTAAGTCAAAACCCATTCCTGCACCGCCACCCTTATTATAAAAATCCATTACTTCCTCTAAGCTGGCATACACTCCATTGTGCATGTAAGGTGCAGTAAACTCAACATTTCTTATTGTTGGAGTTTTAAACATATATTTATGAATGTCTTTCTCGAAAAAAGGATAAAATCCTAGATCATCATCTACTTCCAAATTTTGAGCTGTTTTTGGTGTGCCTAATATTTCACGTTCTGTTTCTGAAAAAGCTGGTGGAACGGTACCGTTAGTCAAGGGTACAAAATGGCAGGTAGCGCATAGTGCTTTGCCCATAAAAAGATTCATCCCTTGTATTTCTGCTTCAGAGAAGTCACTTGACTCACCACGCATGTTTTTGTCGAAACGGGAGTTAAAACTTTTAAGCGTACTAGTATATGTTGCTAATGCTTTTATGAGAAGATTTTTATCAATATTCTTTTCAGGGTATGCCTTTGTAAATATTTGTGCATAAACTGAATCTTGTAAAATATCAGCAGATATTTGATGTGAAGATTGATCAAATTCCTTTTCATTAGAAAAAACAACGTTAATTTGTTGCTCCAAATTATCTGAACGCCCGTCCCAAAAAAATCGCTTTTGATAAACAGCATTAACCAAAGTAGGTGTGTTCCTTTTTAATTGATTTCCATCTTTATCAACGCCTCGTATTAGACCATCCTGATAGTACTTTTCAGGAACATGACAAGAAGCACATGATAATGTTCCTGACATTGACAAACGGTTGTCGAAGAACAATTGCTTGCCTAGATCTATTTGCTTTTGAGAAGGTTTGCGATTGTAACTAGATCTAAAATTTTCAACATTAAAAGAATTATTTTCAAAGAAAGTAGGAGCATCTAGATTAAGGGCATAAACTTTAGGGTCTTCAAATAGCGCAGATAATTGCCTTATTTCTACCCAGTTGTTGGTTAGCTTGTTGATGTGTTCACGGCCAAATTCATAGCGATTGAAAGAATCAAAATTATGATTTACTTCTAAATAGGTCCTTGCGTCTTTTAAGTTTTCTAAAAATGACACATTGAGTTCTCTATTAAGTGAAGAAATCGTATCAGCGATTGAGATTCTATATACATCCTCAATCATCTCTAAAGAAATTATAGACTCTTCAACGCCTCTTAGACTAGTAGGAGTATCGAAAGATGTAATACCCAAAGCAAAAACACGCATTAACTGTAAATGAAGCGGAACAAAAAAGCGTTTAGGTGTGATAGCTGTCTGCTGCGCGCTACTTTTCAAATTTTCAAGGTATCCTTTAAGAACGTATAAACGGTAATTAAGTAGTGCTGTATCAAGTGGCTGATCAGAAAATAGTTGTTCTTCAATTGACTGAAAACTTATTGACTCTAATACTTTACCATTATCTTCTCTAAAAACTGGTAAAGGTGGGCCATTAACACGATTAGTATTTTCAATATTTATATAAGCTGCAAAAGGTTCTGCTTTTTTATAGGCAGCTCGTGCATTTACGAAGGCATTTATCTTTTCATCTTTTGTTTTTGCTTCTTTTATTGCTGCTACCCTTTCAATAGTCTGTCCTAAATTACTAACTATATAAACTTGAACTGGCTCAAACGATACAGCTATTTCCTTTTCACAACTAAAAAGTGCAATTGTTAGAGTTAAAAAGATATAAAAAGAAGAATTTTTGATTGCCATTGTCGTATTGAGTACTTATTAATCTATTTTCCTACAAAGAAAATGAGCCCTCAAAGTGAGAGCTCATTTTTTCAGTAATTGATAACTTATCTTGGTACGTTTCTTAAAATTACTATTTGAGAACCTTGTCTATCTTCACGGCCATATGCAGGAGCATCTCCTAAATCATGGCCATCGATACCAGCATATTTATCTTCTGTCCAATAATGCGGTTGCAATGCCAAAAGGAAAGTACCTTCTTCACCTACCTTATCAGATATGTCAATCATTGCACCAAACTCTCCGGAAAACGCATCTCCTTCAAAATTGAGACTCTGCTCTAGGTCAATTTGCAATACAGCTTTGGGATTATTTCCATTTAAGTCTGTTTGCCAAATATAAGCTTGGTGATTACGATTAAAGCTATTAGGATCTTCTTGCCAATAAATATAATTCTCTGTAACAACAATATTATCAGGGCTTTGAAGTAATGACATATTACCATCCATTTTATTAGTATCGGTATTACCGCTAACAACTTGAGTGAGCTTACCAGTAAGCGGACTTGAATCATCTAGTTCCAACTTGTAACCAGTACCCCAATCATTATATGTTCCTCTGCCAGGCCCTCTGCCAGTAACTGCGAAATATACGGTTCTTCCTGCTTCGCTAGAGCCCTTGCCATAATCCAAATCTTCAACTCTCATAAATTGAAGTGAAAGTGCATCTATTGATGCTTGTTCCATCTCATCTTTACTCAAAGAAGCACCGTTTGGTATTTTCACAAATTCCACATCATAAGTCACCCCAAAATCAAGATCTCCTTCCGTTTCAACAGAAGTAGCCCCTGCTCTTTTTAGAACATAAATATCACCTCCTGACAGATCCATATCACCACTTTCGCTGTAATAAAGTGCTATTTGACCCTCAGAATTACTTGAGTCATCATCACCTCCAACAATCACCGTACTACCGTTGTAAGCACTCTGTGGAAGCGGCACATTATTTTCCCATGAAAATTGACCCAGTGCTGTCAAATGTGCGTTATCACTTGGTTTTGGTTCTATAATATAAGGA
Organism: uncultured Roseivirgaceae bacterium; assembly: GCA_964351175.1. GTDB lineage: Bacteria > Bacteroidota > Bacteroidia > Cytophagales > Cyclobacteriaceae > Fulvivirga. The sequence continues at coordinate 4,149 of CAYGNU010000191.1, forward strand.
TTTATACCTCTTGAGATGTAGTTAAATGATTCGGAAGAAGATATGTAAAGATCCATGCCACCGCCATGAATCTCCTTTTCCCACATAGTTCCTGAACATTGCCTTGCATAATCACTTACTGAAGAATTTAACAAGTAATCTCCTTTCAATGGTTTCAAATCACCGCCAAGTGTTATTCTTGCAACAGAATAATGATCTTCACAATTTACTAATAATTCAAAATTACCATCAGTATTTTCTACCATTCCCATGCCGTCAGCAGATCCACCTAGTTGAAAACCACCAAAAGTATTGTAAGTATCAAGCTCATCAGTAGAAGAGATTAATGCTTCGATTTCAATCATTGAAAAGTCACTCAGCGTGGATGCCAATGCAACAGTTGAAGATGCCTCAATGCCTGGGCCAGGTACCAAAATTACAGTAACTGTACTTTCTTTAGATCCCAAGGCATTTTCTGCTACTAACTTAATATCATATTCTGTACCAGCCACTCCATCTGCTGGAATTTCAAAAGTATAAAAAGCTTGACTTGAGCCAGCCGATGGTGGAGTAATAGCATTTCCATTAGCGGTAAGTTCAGTCAATGGACCTGAAGAAGTAACAATTAATTCAATCTGAACAGAAGTACCCCTAAAACCCGTTATTACAGTAGATTTTGGGTTAATAGAGACAAAAGACTCAGCAGTTGTAACATCATCTGGATCACTGCAGCTAGTTAGTATGGGCAATAGTACGGTCAACGCAAAAATCGCCTTGTAAAAAATTTTCATGCTTTTCATTTTAGGTTTAAATATTAATTATCGCTTGTAGTCATCAACTATTATATCCTCAAAATTGAAGAATAATTGATGCCCAAAGACCCTAAAATAATTAAGATTAGATTACTTGAAAGTCATCATTTTATGATTGAGTTTAACGAATTGTTATCCTGGTAACTAATAGGAAACTGCATCTATTAACATACACCTAAAACACTTTGAAGATTGTGCAGGCTACAAAAAAAAAGGGCTCAAATGAGCCCTCTTCCTATATTATGTATATGTGAATTAGTTACCAAAAATGTAACGGATACCTAATTGCATCTGCCATCTTGAACTAACCAATCCACTGTCATCTTTACCTAATAAATCTTCTTTTTCCTTCACTGAAGGATCGAAAGAGAAGGTAGGAGTTGTTCCATCAGCTAAAAAACCTTCAAAATCTATTAATTGTAATGAAGTTCCACCTCCATTAGGCACAAAATATCTGTTTCCCCAATCTTTATTTAAGAAGTTACCAAAGTTGAAAATATCAAAGGAAATCTGAAATGTTTGCTTTTTGCTATCCTTTCCTACAAAAATATCTTGAACTAATTTGAAATCAAGAATACTTTCAAAAGGGGTTCTTGACATGTTCTTATCAGCATATCCACCTCTGTTTTCGCTCAAATAATCATCATTTGATATATAAGCGTCAAGTGCTGCCCATTGCTCAGCAGCAGTAGCAGCATCAGCAAAAACAATTTCATTTTGATTTGCTGGGATATAGATCAACGCTCTTTCACGAGAATCCTCACCATTGACCCTACCAGAGTTATAAGTATAAGAAAAAGGGCTTCCTGACTGACCTTGATAAAATAATCCTATTGTTGTAGCAAAATGATCAAGATATTCTTTTCTGTAAGTTAGAGAAGCCACTATTCTAGAACCCGCATCAAAGTCTGATCTTCCTAAAGGAGCATCGTTTCTACCATTCACAGCATAAACACCTCTCCATTGAGATGAGTTTTGAGATGAAGTTCCTTCAAAGATAGATTCAGCTCTTCCAAAATTGTAAGATAATGTAGCTGTTAAACCATTTTCAAAAGGTTTAGCCAAACTACCTGTAATATTGTAGGTATAACCCTCACTTGTGTTGGATCCTAAATAAATTTGACCACCATAATTTCCATCGATTCTACCATTTGTAAAGAGTAATCTATCATCCGGAGTACCAGTCAATCTTTCAGTCGCTGGAGCAAGATTAATATTTTCATAGAATATGTTGTTCAATGTCTTAGAATACATAAATTCTGCTGTACCTATTAATCCCCAGAATGGAAGTTTTTGGTCTATTGCAATACTTGCTCTAAAAACCTGTGGAAACTTAAAGTCTTCTACAAACAAATCCATTTGACCCTGAGGTATAGCATCAGTACCACCAAAATCTGAAACAGTTGGTTGTCCAAAAGGATCAGGATTAAAGTTAATACCTGTATTTTGTCTTGTTCCGCCAACTGTAGCACCATTATTATTATACATAGCACCGGGCCATACAAAAGGTACTCGACTCGTGAAAATTCCAAGTCCCCCTCGGATTTGAGTAGTTTGGTCTCCTTTTAGATCATAATTAAAACCAAATCTTGGTGCTATCAGGAATTGTGCTTTTGGAGCCTGACCAGCCTTTGCACCCTTCAAATCATAACCAGCAGCAGTAATAGATGGAGCAGCTACAGTATTAAAATATCCATCATCAACAGGATCATCAGTAAACATTGGAATATCTACTCTCAATCCAGCAGTGATCTTCAATTTTGAATTAACCTGAATCTCATCTTGTGCATAAAATCCTAACTGCATAGCTTTAAAATCAGCTGCAGCATCTGTATCATCCCCTGTCGTATTATCTACTAGTGAATAACTTCTATTATATTCGAAAGCACTACCTGGAGTTGCTCCATTGTTAACATCGTCAACAAAATCCTGAATTGTATTGTATCTATAAGAACCGAAGTTTTGTCTTATAAACACATTTCTCATATTGTAAAACTCATTATGAGTACCAAAAGTCCAGGTGTGTTTGCCTTTATATAGATTAAAATTATTAGTTATTGTAAAAATTTTCTGTTCTAAAAGATTACCAGTTGAAAACTGCTCACTTCCAGCCTCTATATCACCTGCGCTGATATCAATGTAAGGAAATGGACTGCCTAATGGATCTCTGTTATCATTAACTGTTGTATAACCAACGATTAATTTATTAGACTTATCATTGAAGTTACTTTGTAATTCGAAAGTGGTGGCGTTTGTTTCAGAAGGGAAAAATACACCAGCATTAGCAAATCTAATTCTATTAGAATTTGAAGTACTAGGAGAAAAACTCTCTCCGTTATTGTAACTATGTCTTAATGACAGTTTATGGTTTTTATTAAGGTTATAATCAAGCTTAATTAAAAACTTCTGCGCTTCTAGTTTTTGAGTAACACTCTCATAACCACCAGGCTCATATCCTAACCCTCTCAATGTATTGGCAAATAAATCAACATCTGCTCTTGAGGCCGATCCATTGTAATTACTAAAGTTGAATGGATTAGGTGTCTCATCATTTTGAATTTCTCCATTTATAAAGAAGAATAACTTATCCTTAATTATTGGTCCACCCACTCTTAACCCATAGGTCTTAGCTGAAAATTCATCTAATTTTTCTCTGTCTTCGCTATCAATGAAATTTGGTGTCTTTCCAGCCAAACTCTCATTTCTTATTAAGTAATAAGCTGATCCTTCAACATTATTTGTACCACTTCTTGTTACAGCACTAATACCTGCTCCAGCAAATCCACCTAGAGTAACATCATAAGGTGCTACAGCTACACTTATTTGATCTAAAGCATCCATACTAATAAGAGAAAGGCCACCTACCTGTCCTCCATTTTGACCATTGGCAGCAAGACCAAATACGTCATTTTGTACAGCTCCATCTATGAAAATGGAATTGTATCTATTATTCATACCTGCAACAGATAAACCACCACCTGAAGTAAACGAGGCTTGTGGAGTAAGTCTGGTAAAATCATTTAATGATCTAGAAGCATTTGGTAATGTCGTAAGCTGTTCTTTAGATACAGTAGTTTGAGCTCCAGTTCTGTCACTATTAAACACTTCAGAAGCTGATGCAGTTACAACCACTTCTTGTAAAGTCTCAACATTTTCCTGCATTACAATATCCAGGTTATAGGTCTTTCCAAGTGTCAAGAAAATACCTTCCTTTTTCATTTCTGAATACCCAACAAAAGTAACAGCTACTGTGTAA
>CAYGNU010000192.1:0-8174 GCA_964351175.1 uncultured Roseivirgaceae bacterium
GTTTTGCTAGTGCAATCATCGAAGGCGAGCCTTTGAATACTTTCTTTGCTTACGAATTTTTAGGTGTTGATCCTGCTACTGGTAATGCAATTTATACTGATACAGATGGTAACGGTATTATCAATGCAGATGACCAGAAGGTTGTAGGTAATTATCAGCCTGATTTCTTAGGTGGTTTCACAAATACATTCTCATACAAAGGTTTAACATTGGATGTTTTCTTCCAATTTATTCAAGGTGTTGATGTGTTTAACAATACAAGAGCATTCCAAGAGCATTTAGGAACTTCTGGATGGGGAATGAATACTAACGTATTGAGAAGATGGAGACAGCCAGGTGATATCACTGATATTCCTAGAGCTGCTACTGGAGCTACTGTTGGTTTGAATAATGCTGACAATACAAGATTCTTAGAAAATGGTTCGTATGTAAGATTGAAGAACATTACTCTAGGATATGATTTACCTAGTAGCTTGCTTTCTAAGGCTGGTTTAAGAAGTGCTAGAGTATATGTTACTGGTCAAAACTTGTTAACATTTACCGAGTATAGTGGAATGGATCCTGAAGTAAACGTATTTAATAATACAAGTACTTCTCAAGGAACTGATTTCTTGACTTATCCTCAATCCAAAATGATATTGTTCGGTATAAATGTTGGATTTTAAATCGTAGAATAATGAAGAATATAAAATTAATATTAATCGCACTTTGCGTTATTGTAATAACATCGTGTGACGACTATATCGAGAAGCAGCCAGTTGACCTTATAGGTGATGAATTGGTAATTGAAGATCTAGCTAGCTTAGATGCAGCTGTGTTAGGTATGTATAGCAGTATGCAGGGAGGTAATCAGTATGGTGAACTTCAGGTATTTATGGGAGGAATCCTTAGTGATGAGATGGAGTTTACTGGTACTTTCCCTACAAAAGCGGATATGGCAGTAAATAATGTTACAGCTGAGAATCCTACTATGAGAGGTGTATGGTCTTCACCATATTTAACTATATTCATTGCTAATACTATTTTAGAAAGAGCTGAGACAGCTGGTGAGCCTGCTGAAGTTGCTGAATTCATTGCTGAAGCAAAATTTGGAAGAGCATTAGCTTTGTTCAATTTAGTTAAGTTTTGGGGCGCTGTTCCAATGCCTTTAACTTCTGACGTTAATGTAAACTCTGAATTACCAAGAACACCAGAAGCACAAGTTTATCAGCAAATCATCACTGATTTGAATGAAGCTGTTGCAGCTTTGCCTTCTAAAACTGAAAGAGCTACTGAGGGTATTACAAGAGCTACTTCAGGTGCTGCTCAAGCTATATTAGCTCGTGCTTACTTGTATTCTGGAGATTTAAATGCTGCGGGTAATGCTGCAAACGCTGTGATTACAAGTGGAGAGTATACTTTAGATACTGATTATGCTAATATATTTGATCAAACCTCATCTTCTGATGAAAGAATTTTCGAATTATTTTCTAGTATTCAGGATGGTAATAACTTAGGTTTCTTTGCGCAGCCAGTTGGTCTAGGTGGAAGATATGACTATGCACCAAGAAGATCATTTGTTGAAAACGAAATCGATGATGCTGATGCTAGAAAAGCGCTTATTGTGCCTAATGCAACTGATGCTTCATTTGCTGGATTTTATGTGACTGACAAATACACTGATGGTAATAATGGTACTGACAGACCTCAGGTGGTAAGATTAGCAGAAATGTATCTTATTAGAGCTGAAGCTAATCAGTCTGTTGCTGATTTAAATGTGTTAAGAAGTAGAGCTGGAGTTGCTCCTTATGGATCATACAGTAATGCAAATCTTTATACTGAAAGAAAAATCGAATTGGCATTTGAAGGCCATCGTTGGTTTGACTTAAGAAGATCAGGAACAATTGATGCCGTTATGGGTGCTTTAAAGCCTGCTTCTTGGAATCCAACGGATGCTTTGCTGCCAATTCCTCAAAGAGAACTGGATCAAAATCCTACATTGACATCAGCGGATCAAAATCCTGGTTATTAATCAATTAAACGATAAATAAGATGATTAAAATATTTAGAAATATATTCTTTTCATTAGCATTGGTTGCCACAGTGGTGTCTTGCGATGAAGAAGATGGTAGAACAGAATTTGGAGGCCCATTTTATGCGCAGCTAAACTCATCGAGTGCTTCTATCTCTGAGAGTAGCTCAGACTTTATTAAAATAAAAGTTAATAATGTAGGTCCTACATTAAGCACAGATTTAGTAGTAGGTTATTCTTTCGATGGCTCTACGGCTGTTGAAGGAGTAGACTTTAATATTCTTACTGGTGATGAAGGTCAAATTGTTATTCCAGCTGGTTCAAATACAGGAGAAATTGTCCTGCAAATGATACCTAATTTGGCAGTAGATGGCGATAAGGTCTATAATGTCACTTTGACTTCAACTAACGCAGGTCTTGCAGTTGGCCGTGGTCAAGTAGGTTTAAATTACAGTTTGACTATTATTGACGATGATTGCCCAATTGATTTAGCTAATGACTATGCTGGAGAGTGGGAAGTTACTTCGTTTTGTGCTGCTCCAGGTTCGAATAATGATGGATTTTGTGTAGGATCACAGGTTGGAACAATAGCAACACTTAGAGCAGATACTTCAGATCCTTTAGGATTTACAGCTATTATGTCAGGTGGTATGCATGTGGATGATTTTGTAATAAATTTCCAAACATGTCCTGAAACAGTTTCATTGACTGGTACTTATGTATTAGCATTTAATCAGAATGGTGCACCAGCTGTGATGAGAACTCCTGATGAACCAGATGTTTATGGAACTGGAAGTTACTCTGCAACGAAAATAACTGTTGTTGGTACTTATAGTAATACTGACGGACTTAATTTTGATGAGTTTGTTTTAGAATATACTAAGCTCTAAGGCTTTAAATTATAATAAGAAAAAACATGAAAAATTACTTATATAAATTCAATGTTTGGGGCTTGATATTAGGCATGTCGCTTTTTATGGTCTCATGTGCGGATGATGAGGATGATTCTCAGTACTATCAGATTAATCAAAGAGATTGGACTGTAGCTGATTATATTACTAACTCTTCTAACAATGCCGCAGGTAATGCTAAATATACCACCTTGTACAAGGCGTTAGTTAAAGCTAATTTATTAGGTGCTCTAGAAGGGGATCTAACGCTATTAGCTCCTACTAATGCTGCTTTTGACGCAGCTGGTATAGTAGTAGAAAATACATCTGTTGAGGTATTAACTGATGTATTGAACTATCACGTTTTGTCAGGAACAGTTGAAAGAGAAAGCATCAGTGGTGCAGTAGCTACGGCTCAAGGTTCTACCTTTAATGCTGCTGGAAACTGCATAAATGGTGTAGCTACGCTAGGTAGTGCTGATATCAACTTAGGTACTGGTAAAGTTTATGAATTGAATACTGTATTACTTCCACCAACAGGAAACATAGTTAGTACTTTAAGTGCCAACGATGACTTCTCTTTATTGGTAGCAGCAGTAACAAAGGCTGGTTTAGCGAGCGCCCTAAGTGGCACTACTCGTTTTACTGTCTTTGCTCCAACAAATGCAGCATTCGAGGCAGCAGGTATTACAGCAGATTTTATTGATACTGCTACTCCTGAGGATTTAGCGGCAGTTTTGGAATTCCATGTATTAGCTGGTGAAACTTATTCATGCGCTATACAAGCAGGTAGAGTAGCAACTATTGCAGGTGCATTAGCTGATACTAAAGGTATTGATATTAGTACTGCAGATGGTGTTTCAATTAATGGTGCTGATGTTATTAGTGCTGATATTGCAGCAACAAATGGTGTTATTCACCAAATTGATGCAGTAATATCACCTGCTAGTACAATTGAAGAGCTTATCAATGTTTCTAATGTAGGCTTTACTGCTTATTATAGCTCATTTAGATTTTTTGAAATTTTGGATAAGTCTGATGTTAGCTTCGACCTAAATGGAAGCACTATTGTGTTTGTTCCTACAACTTTGGCATTAGACTCATACCTAGCAGGTCTTGGTACCAGCGTTGCCGGATTGACTGTAGAGGAGTGTAATGACATTGTAAGAACGCACATTTTTACATCAACTTATGGTGAATTAGTTGATGGCACAGTGGTAGAAAGTGATAATGGGGCTAAATTCTTATTCACGTCTGATTCAGGTGGTGATTTCTTAAATCTTAAAGGTGATCCTTATGGAACGCCTACTTTTGATGCTACTTTCGTAGCTAATTTGGCGCCTCTTGGTGGTGGATTGGCTAGATTGGGTGGAGCATTTGTTGATAGAACTGCTTACAATGGTACTATTACTACTGTAAATGCAGTGCTTACAACACTTACAGAGAACACTATTGTTGATCAACTAGTAGCAAATGGTAACTACACGGCACTTGTAGCTGCTGCTATTAAAACTGGTTTGGCTGAAACATTAGCTAATGATAGATATATCGTTTTTGCACCTAATGATGCTGCTTTCGCGGCTATCGGTTTAGATGCTGCTACTATTGATGCTTTAGATGAAACTGATGATGCTGAAACAATTGCTGAAATCGAAGCTATTTTGTTGAACCATGTAGCTACTTCTATTTTAACTTTAGATGGTGTTTTAGACACTGGTGACATAACTACAGTTGGAGGTAAAGTAATAACATTCGAAGAAGTAGGTGGTCAAATTGTCATTGCTGACAATACTGTTGATACTGCTGATAATGTTGTGCTTTCTGGTGGCAACACCCTTGCAGCTAATGGATTCGTCCATGGTTCATTGTCAGCTGTTTTGAACTAATTATATTCAATTTTGTTTTTTAAATGGACGTCTTCTTCAAGGCGTCCATTTTTATATTAAACCAATATCACATGCGTAAAACGCTATTTACATTAATTGTTCTACTTTCAAATTTCCAAGGTGCTCTAGCTCAAGAATGTGGCACGAACGTTACGGCAGAACAGCTTGAGTTCATGAATTCATTGGATTATAGTAAATCTGATTTTTCAGCTAGAACCGAGCAAGCGATTGTAGAAATCCCATTAAAGTTTCATGTAGTAAGACAGTCTAATGGAGAAGGCGGAATTAGTGCATCTGCTTTAAATAATGCGTTGGTAAAACTTAATACATTTTATGAAAATGCAGATATTAGGTTCTTTCAATATCAAGATATCAACTACATTGACAACGATGATTTATACGATTTTGATGCTAGCGAAGAGCGTAGAGTGGCTGTGCCAAATGACGAGAGGAGGGTTATTAATGTTTATTTTTTTAATTCTATGACATCATCAGGATCAAATCTTTGTGGTTATACATACTTCCCACCAAGTGCTGATAGAGTAATGATGGTTAATGGATGCACAACTTCTGGAAATACATTTGCTCATGAAATTGGTCATTACTTCACACTTTTTCACACCCATGGTAAAACTAATACAGGAACTACTGATGAATTAGTTGATGGATCTAATTGCCAAAATAGAGGAGATAATATTTGTGATACCCCAGCAGATCCTAATCTATCAGGTAATGTAAATTCTAGTTGTCAGTATACAGGAAGCAATAGAGATAGTAACGGAGCTACTTTTAGTCCTATGGTTAGTAATATTATGTCATATGCACCACCACAGTGTAGAACTCTTTTTACAAATGGACAATATGATAGGATTAGAAGAGGCTTTGAGTTAGGCCGGTCCTATTTAAATTTCACATCCTCAGAGTTTACAGTTTTCTTCACAGAAGACAAAAATGAAACTTGCATCAATACGAGTATAGCTTTTGAAGCCATTGCATTTGGCGCTCAATCTTATCAATGGACTTTTGAAGGAGGAACTCCTTCAACGGCAAGTGTTAAAAATCCTAAAATCCAGTATAATCAAGGTGGAAACTTCACGACTACTCTAAAAGTGACTAATGGCTCTGGAGAACAAGCGATTTTTGAAAAAACTAATTATATATCGGTAATAGACCCCCTTGAGAATTCAGTTACAGAAAATATTTTATCGTCATTCGATAACAATCAATTGCCTTTAAATTGGTCTATCACAAACCCTGATTTAGCATTGACTTTTGAAGTAATAGAAGGATTTGACTCAAAAAATGATCCTACTTCTAATGCTATTTTTGTGAATAATTTTAACTACACTACAGATGTTCCTAGAAATGAGGATATATTAAGATTACCTGCATTTAAAGTAGATGGAGTAAGGGGTTATACCATTAATTTTGATTATGCGTATTCATTTCGCCCAGGTTTATTTGAAGTAATTCCGGCAATTTATGATTCTATTAAATTAGTATTAGATAATGCTTGTCAGGCTGAAAATTTTGTTATTTGGGAAAACGGTGGGGTTAATTTAGCTACAACAGATGCTAAAGACACTGAATTTTTTCCGTCACTAGAAGAGTGGAGAGAGGAAAGTGTTTATTATAAAAGAACTGATGCCAACGATGAGTATGGCGCCATTGAGCTTCATAATATTTCATATAACGGCAATAATATCTTTTTTGATAATTTAGAATTGATACCAGATTACGGGGTAGATGCGCCTTCCGATTTATTTACAGCAAATGTTTCTAGTAAAGGAATTGAATTGAAATGGAACGATAACTCAATAAATGAACAAGCATTTCAAATTTATAAATCTGTGGATAATGGTGATTTTCAATTAATTGGTACCGTTGAAGCAAATACTACTTCCTATTTAGATCTATCAATACAAGGTTCAAGTGTTCAGTATTACGTATTAGCAACAGGGGTAGATGACAATGTTTCAGATAATTCTAATACTATCTTAGTTGATACTGCAGTGATAACAAGTTTAGATATCGAAGACAATGGCAACTTTAATGTTTGGCCTAATCCTTCAAATGGCTTGGTCAATGTGTCAGTAAATGAAAGAAGCAGATTTAGGATTCTTGATGTATTTGGAAGAACAAAAATGGAAGGAATACTTTTACCAAATTCTAATAATCAGATTGATATGTCTTCATTGGCAATGGGTAATTATTTGATATTAATCAATGATGAAATGAAGAACAAAGTGATCAGGATAATGATTACAAGTGAATAGTTATCATTGATGTGCAGAATAAAAAAAGCCCCGTAATATTACGGGGCTTTTTTTATTCACTAATACCAATACTTATTATGTAAAGGCTATTCTTCGAATTTTATACTTTTATAATACTTAATAATCTGGTCCTCAGATTTCGCTGTATTTATCAGCATTTCCAATTGTTTAGTATCGTAGAACCTAACTTCATTGGCTACATCTAGAATATGACCATATTCTTCTCTTATTACTTCAACATCTAATAGATTTTTCTTTAATGCTTTTTTATAATACCTGTCCAGCTTATTTACTGAGTTATATATGTCTTTTTTGAATATTATCTGCTTTTCAGTAGCATATGCACCTCCAGTAGATTCATATTTAACATAAAGCTTTAGAAAGCGGTCATATTTTTTTTGTATATCTTCTCCCAGTTGATGTGTTCCAAAATAACCGCCTCTTTTACCTTCCAATTCATCAGAAGGGCTTACATTTTTGTTAATAAAAATCATACCGCCATCATTTGACAACATGGCCTGACTATTTGAATTAAAAATAACTCCAACAAGAAGAGCTGCTAATATTATTGTTCTTTTCATTTTTATGTCAATTTTTGGTTTATTAAAATGTATTTGCGTGAAGATAAGTTTTATCGTATAAAACTGTAGTCTATCTTCTAACTGAGTGCTGTCCTAAACCCAATTAGAATTTTTATTCTGACAGTATAACAAGAATTATACCCAAAATTGTTCTGAATTTTTTTTAAGAAAAATCCTTTTTTAGATTCTAATGCACTATTCTATGAGTAATCGATGAAATTAATTCTTAATAATCGCACTTGAATACGTTTGCGAAATAAAAAGTATGTATCAGTCATACTTTTTACGTGATTTATTTGGCAAAACCCTACCGTAAAAGAATTTAATTTTTTACCTTGACGCCTATTATTCACATTTTTAACCTAAACACTACAATATGAAGAAGTTTTTACTACTTGGTTTCATGTTGATGTTCGCATTCACATTTAGTGATTCGTGGGCTCAAGAACGCACTGTTTCGGGTAAAGTAACCTCAGTTGATGATGGTTCTACCCTTCCCGGTGTGAACGTTGTACTAAAAGGTACAACTA
>CAYGNU010000193.1:0-8166 GCA_964351175.1 uncultured Roseivirgaceae bacterium
AAGTCACCCGGTTATTGAACCATTACTATTTCAACTCGCAAAGACTTTTGGATAAAATCATAAATGAATAATCCCCACTTGTCTCATGACGTAGCCTTTCAAAATCTAGTTTAGTTAGTTTTTTTAATTTTGAGTTCACATAAGGAAATTTTCCGGCATTCTGGATCAATCGATTATCCTTGTCAAATACAAAAGTTGATATTTCAAAGTCTCCTACACTATCACCATTTAAGGTAAAGCCTAGATCCCACAATATTTTTGATTCACTTTTGCAGATACTGTCAAGAAACTCCTTCCGGATATAAGAATTTAATTTATTGTATGTCAGTTTTGAGGGTTCATCTGCCATATTATTTAGAAAGGACGAATAAGGATCAGGCATATCCACAATAAGATTTGAATTATGTTCGGGAGTGTTATTTCTTGTACAAGCGAGCAATATAGAAACACATAGATACATTAAATTAATTTTCATCTTCTATTCTTTTTATTGGTTTCCTCTTTGGTGTAAAAGCTTAAACTCTAATTCAAGTAAATTAACTCAGAGTTCTTTAAAACAAAAAACCCTTCTGATAATTCAGAAGGGCTTTTCAACTTTTAAAACGAATATTAACCGGGTGACTTTAAGTCACCCGGTTAATTGTTGAAAGGATTATTTAAAATTCACCTCTAAGTTGGTAGTCTCCAAAGGATTATATGGAGCCATGTCTTTAATTCTTTCTGCCATTGGGTTCCAAGCTTCGCCAGGAGAAAGTTCTGATCTGATAAAACCATCTCTATCAAAAAATCCAGGAGGGTTAGTATTCACCAAATATGCATCAAGTAGCTCTTGAGGAATGTTAGGAAAAGCAGATGTTATTCTAGCAGTAAAAACACTTCTTACAGAATAATCTTCTAACAAGGTTGCGCGATCATCAGCATCTAAATTACTTGGTGGCAAACCCACTTCAGCTACACCTAAATTTAAGGCATCATTTCCTGAGGCTACAAACGCCCAGTTAAAACCTACATTAGACTCATCAAGAAGTCGGGCTCTTGGGTGGTTTGAGTTACCAAACACATCAACAAAGTCACCTTGTCTACCCACAAACATTCTTAAATTTTTCATTGAAAATTCATCGTCTTCAGGGTTGTCATAGCGTAAGCCAGAAATACTTACTTCCATTGATGCATCATACCCTCTTTTACCAACAGAATTATAATCAATTCTATAGATGGCCTGAAAACCATTTTCATTGTCATTTCTATTGATATTATATGGCTTAAGAATAGAAATACCCTCTACCGGATCATTATTCCAGAAAACCTGCATTGCTTTTCCACCATCAGGCTCACTTTCAGAATCGGCATCGATAACAGTAAGCATATACTCCCATGTTTTGCCTTCAAATTCAACATTTTCAGTCACAGTCAGTGTTTTACTTCTACCATCATCGTCACTTGTATAGGTCAATACCTGAAGACTTTCAATGTTATATTCTTTGATTGAAGTAATGATTGCTTCAGTAATTTCTTTAGATGCTTCACCTATATGAATGAATAATCTTAAGTGTCTGTAAATGGCATCACCTGATAGTTCTTCATCAGTACGTCCACCGATGCGCCCACCATTAAGGTCTGTAGGGTTACTTATGGAAGAGGGGATGTCTACTCCAAATGATTCAGGAAGAAATTCCTGCTGAGCAATGATCTCTGGGTTTTCATCACATGATGTTAGGCCGATAGAAATCATCAGCACCAATGCGGCAACTAGTAATAATCGAAAATCTGATTTTAACTTTTTCATAATTTTAATTTTAAATTCTTGATCTCTTTTTAATCGAAAGGATAGTTTTTTCGTCCCTTCATTATTAGAACACATCAAGTTTGATATACCCTTACTTTTGGGTATAATATTTTTTTATTCTATTTCGGTGGCATCTGTAACCGATAAACTTTTTAATAAGTCAAGTTAGTCTAGATATTAAAATTAGTAAATATTACCCCTTTGAAGGGGGCTAGGGGGATGTGATAAAATAGAAAACACGCCAAATTACTTACTTGAATGAGGCTAGGAGGATGTCTCATCTAATTTATCATTTTGATGTTTATCTATCCAGTCAATAATTGACTGCAAAACAAAAGCCATATTTTTCTTTACATCCATATCATCAAACCTTAGAAATGTAACGCTATACTCTTCAATTCTCCCTTGCCTGATTTTATCTCTTTCAGGAGCATTATCGTGATAATGGCTGTCACCATCAATTTCAATCACTAGAGACAATTCATGGCAATAAAAGTCTACAATATAATCCAGCATGGCTACTTGTCTATGAAATTGATAGCCGAGTTGTCGGTTTTTGATTTCACACCACAATAACACTTCTGACAGTGTACTATTTTTCTCAACACCCTAGCCTTTGCTTTTAGGTCATGTCTATAAGGTATAATTCTGTTTTTGGGCATTAACATCGAAGTTAATAAATATAAAACACCCCTATAATCTCATCAAGAGGATATTTAGTATGGCCTATTTAGTACCACTAAACCATTCCCCCTTTCAAGGGGGTAAGGGGAATGTTGTATGTATTCCTTTTTGAATCTACTATCAAAATTTTCATTCCACTATAGTGGTATCTGTAACCACGGTACTTACAGCAAAAAAACCAATGGCCCCTTCACTTAAGTTTGTAGGTATTTGATCGCGCTGGATATCAAAAACCCCACCGCGCCATTCTGTCTCCGATAAAAAGGATCTTAAAAAGTCCTGATAAGCGGCACTTATTGAATAGCGCTTTCTAATGATCTGACTACCTTTTGGGAAATAAAAGGCTTCCTTGTTAGGGGCATAAATCTCTTGTACATCAATATTTTTTAGATCATAATAGACGATTTTGCCCTGACAATCTGAAGAAACTGTATCGCACTCATCAGTAGCACTCCAATCTATGTCATAATTAATATAGTTGGGGTTTCGCCCAGTGTCTTCAAGCGTTAATTCAAATTTTTCTTGACCATCTACTTCTACTGATTCATACTTTAGTGGCGCTAGTAATTGACCTGCAGGAGGTGAATCAAAAGCACTGAATTCTTTCCCTTTGTGGCGTATTACTAATCCATATGCTTTGCCAAAAACAGCTCTCAGAGAGTCAGTAAAATACTCTCCAGATCCTCTCGGGATTTCTCTTAAGAATGTGAAATTTTCATCACTATCTACTATAATTACTAACGCCCCAGACACAGGCCTTTCTTCAGCATTTTGAGTATCATATGGATGGGTCAGCTTAATTTTATGTCTAATTCTTTCATTAGTTAGTACCCCTTCAACTACTAGAAGGTTGTTCTGTTCAAAATCAATGGGTTCATCCAGAACTTCTTCACAGCCAGATGCCATAAGAGTAAATGATAGTAATATTATAAGGATCCTTTTGCTCATAAAATTCTAAAATTATAAGTCAATGAAGGGGTAAAACGGAACAAATAAAACTGTGAAGTAACCCGGTTATTTTCTAATAGATTAGAAGGTATATTAAAGGTATTTTCAGCCGTTTCTGTTTTGTTGTAATTTATAAATACGGTGTTTTTTCGGCCGTATAAATTATAAAATGACAATGAAAGATCGTGATGGAATTTTGTGTTACCAGTCTTATTTAAGGTTAAAGTAGCTGAAAAATCTAGGCGATGATAATCTGGTAATCGAGCATTGTTTTTTTCACCATACACAGGAGCCTCTTGATCATTAAATTTGAAGAACCCAATTGGAGCAGTATATGGTGAGCCGGTATAATATATCCAGTTGGCACCGAGTTTTACTTTACGAGAGAGATCGTATGCGATAACAGTATTGATTTCATGAGGTCGGTCATAAAAAGCATTATAGCTTTTACCGTCATTAATATCTTCAAATGTTCTTATGGCTCTTGAATAGGTATACCCAAACCAACCTCGCAATCGCCCTTGTTCTTTTTTAAGAACAAACTCTGATCCATATGCTTCTGCATCACCAAATAGCAGTTCATTTTCTACCAAAGTGTTAAGTAAAGTCTCGGCATGTGGCTCATAGTCAATTTGGTTGTACATTTTTTTGAAATATGTTTCAGCGCTAAAAGAAAGGCCTGTTTCTGGCCAATACTTTTGATAACCTAGTGTCAATTGATCTGCAATCTGGGGTTTGATATTGATGCTACTAGGCAGCCATACTTCTAAAGAAGTAAATGGGCTTATAGAATTAGTGATAAGGTGGAGGTTCTGAACGGTGCGGGCATAGCTCAACCTAATGGAAGCTTGATCATTGATAAAATAACTGAGTCCTAGTCTTGGTTCGGCATTCCCATATTGATTATAATCCTCGCCCACTTCATAAAAAAGTGTATCTGTTACATTTTTGTTTTCATCAAATTGAAATTCAAAGGAAGCTCCCTGATTGGTCCATGAGGTTAATCTCAACCCATATTTTAATCCCCAACGATCACCTATTTTCAACTCTTGCTGGCCATAAAGAACACCCTCAAAAGCATTTTTGATCGATACCAAGGGAGGCTGAACATCAGGGTCATCAGTAGTTAGATTTCCAGGATTGAAATTGTGCCCATTAATAGCCATACCAAAAGTGATGATATTTTCTGGCTTTTTGAAATAGGTAAAATCACCTTTTATATTAAGGTTAGCAATGCGTGATTTCCATTTAGTATTATTTTCTACATCAGTGTGAAGGAAGTAATCATAAGAACTTGCGGCTACCGTTGTATTTAGGAATAGTCTCTCATTCACAATATGATTCCACTGAAAGGTTCCTGCTAAATTGGACCATTCTATTCCACTGTTGTCAGCAAAGTATTTGTCAGTACCAGAGTAGGCGGAGAAGTAAATTTTATCTCTATCAGAAAGTTTGAAATTTAGTTTTGCGGTGACATCATAAAAGTACAACTGCTTTAAATCATCAATTTCGCTATCGAATAGCCATTTAATTCTAGACAATCGACCTGAAACAAGAAACGAACTCTGATCCTTTTTAATAGGGCCTTCGACCCCCAGCTTGGTACTAAGAAGTCCGACATTACCCCAAACTTGAGTTTTTTTATCATTACCCTTTTTAGTTCTGATATCTACCACGGAAGAAAGTCTACCTCCTAATGAAGAAGGCATATCACCTGAATAAATGTCTATACTATTTATAGCATCAGGAATGATAGTAGAGAAGATACCTAGCATATGGCTTGAGTTGAAAATGGGGGCATCATCCAACATAATCAGGTTTTGGTCTCTATTGCCTCCGCGCACATAAAAGAACGTTGAACCATCAGAATGTGCTTTTACTCCAGGAATAAATTCCATTGATTTAATAACATCCATTTCTCCAAACAATGCTGGCATTTCACTCACTGTCGTTGGTTGAATTTTACTTTTACTAAGCTGTATTTCTCCTAACTCGGGACTGATACCAGATGATACTACTACTTCATCAAGCATGGCTATGTTCTCCTTTAGTTCAACGGATTCATTATTTGCAGTTTGAAAATAATTGATCAACTTATCTTCATAACTGATAAAGGAATAGGAGACTTCATGTTCTCCTTCCGGCACTGTAAGAGAAAAGAAGCCATAAACATTGCTTGAAGTTCCTATGCCTAATGACTTTACGGCAATTGTAGCACCTATCAGTGCCTCCCCATTTTTATTATCTTTAATATATCCGCTGATGGTATAGGTACCACCATTTTTATTTAGGGCTTTTTTTTTAGGCTTTATTATTATTTGCTTTTCAAGGAAGGCAAACTCGATGTTGTAAAGAGCGGCTAGATCATCCAAAATTTGATTGAGGGGCTTCTTGCCAGCGTAAGTAATACGTTCATAAACGGGTATTTTATTGGGGTTATAAGAAAAAGTCACTTCGCCTTTTTCTTCAATTAATTCCAGCAAACTTTTGAGAGAAACCTCCTCCACATCGATTTCTATAACCTGATTTGAGTTTTGGTTTTGAGCTTGACATTTAAAGGAGGTCAATGCTAAGACCAGCATACCAATAACCAATAAAATATGCTTGACTCTTCTTTTCATGAAGATGACATTTAACATCCGGCATTGGTAATTACTACCTGATCATCTTTTCTATCTATAACAAGCTCCAAGGTAGATTCTAAAACATTTAAAACAGCCTCTATGGATTGATTGTCAAAAGTTACGCTGACTTTACAACTATCACCTACTCCTTCACCTAATTTTAGCTGCATATTGTAGACATGATTTAAAGTTGATACTACATCTACTAGACTAGTGTTTTCAAAAGAGATGGTTTTTGTTTTCCATGCAAGGAAGTTGACATCATCATTCGTACTGCTTGAAAGGTTGTTATTGTTATGCATTAGTACCCCCTTATCACCTGCCTTGAGTTTTACAGATGCTTTAGTTTCTAATGATGACATGGATACTAGGCCGGTAGCGACAGTAACTTCGGTTTTATCACTCTCAATGGCATTGATGTTAAAGGATGTTCCCAGCACTTGAACTCTGGTTTCTTCTGTATCAATGATAAAGGGCTTCTTTTTATTTGGTGTAACCTCAAAAAATGCCTCCCCTGTTAGCTTAACTTTTCTATCTGAAGCACCGAAATCTTTAGAATAGGCCAGTGTAGAATTTTTGTTCAGGGTTATAGTCGAGTTATCAGGTAAGGTAATGACCTCTTCAACATCGGCTGTTTGATAGATAGTATCATCATTTCTGATGAGGCTTAAATATAGAATAGTTCCTGAGACTACTAGTATTAAAAAAGTAGCAGCAATCTTATACCAGACACTATTAGAGGATGTGTCCATTTCAATAGTCTTGGCTTCACCGGCAACTTTGCTCTTAAACTTGCTCCATTCTGCATCTACATCAATATCGTAGTTCTCGATAGCTACATTGTGCTTTTTGGTTAATTCATAAACCTTTTTAGTCTTATCGAATACCTCCTGATTTTCAGCACCTTCTTTTAACCAAGGTCGAGTTCATTTTCCTCCACGGACGAAGTTTCTCCCGCCAAGGACTTAGCAATTAGTTGTTCTATATCGTTTTGTTCTTCTTTCAATTTTACATTTCTTATCTAGATAACACGCGAGTCATTGTTTACCCTTATTTAAAAATTAGAAAAATTAATATTGTTAGATATTCTGCCAAATGCTCTCTCAATATTTTCAGTGCTTTTGACATTTGCGCTTCTACTGTTTTAACTGATATATTCATTCTATCCGCTATTTCAGCATATTTTAGCTCCTCTACTCGGCTCAATTCAAATACCTCACGACATTTCTTAGGTAGAATATTGAGTGCATATTCAATTTCCTTAGTCAGTTCTTTTGTCTCAATACTACTGTCTTCCGTAGAATGTGCTTCATCATTAACTTCTGATAAGGCTACCATTTTTTTATTGTCTCTAATGAAGTTGAGGCACTTGTTGCGAACGGCCGTATATAAGTAACTTCTATAATTGGTGTCAGGCTCCAGTGCTTTATCCTTTTCCCACAAGCGCACAAAAACATCATGCACTATTCCCTTGGCATCGTCCAGATCATGCACATATTTCATTGCAAAACCAGTCAGAGGTTTAAAATGCTCCTTAAATAAGGTTTCAAATAAAGGGAGATCAGTCTTGTTCAAATTTGGGTCGACTTTAAACTAAATATACACGATACAATGGTAATGTAAAAAGTGGTGATCTAGTTAAGTTGTAAAAGAAAAGATGAAATAGAAGAAGATTGAAAATTTATGTAATCTTGGTGCCTTAATGCGTAAACATGAATTTGGTAGCCTTTTTATCTTTTATTTTCATTACCACCTATACTCCAGGGCCTAATAATATAACCTGTGCGTCATTTGGAATGCATTTGGGGTACAAGCAAACTTTTAACTTTCTGATGGGAATTGTGGCCGGCTTCTTCACGGTTCTATGGATTTGTGTGTTATTATCATCCATTATTTTGGAAGTGGCTCCTTTTATCAATACTTATCTCAAATATGTGGGCGCGGCATATATTTTATGGCTGGCTTATCATACACTGAAAGCCAGCTATACATCATCGTCAGAAATCAAGGGGTTGGCTACTTTTAGCAGAGGTTTTTTATTACAGTTAGTTAATCCTAAAGGAATATTTTATGGTATAACGATTTTCACCACCTTCCTCTATGAGCCAGACAAAGGTATCATGT
>CAYGNU010000194.1:0-8148 GCA_964351175.1 uncultured Roseivirgaceae bacterium
CGCATTAGCATTGAAGGATTTTATTCCAGATGGCAATGCATTTATCATTAATAAACTGGTCGATGCCGGTGCTATCATTATAGCAAAATCAAATATGGCAGAATGGGCATTTTCTCCGATGCATACTGAAAGCTCAACAAATGGCACTACTCATAATCCTTATAACTTGGAATATGTCCCCGCAGGATCGAGTGGTGGAACGGCTGCCTCTGTTGCGTCAAATTTCGGGACAGTCGGACTTGGTACTGATACAGGAAATTCTATTCGTGGCCCATCCTCACATTGTTCGTTAGTAGGTTTTAGAACTACCCTTGGTTTAATTAGTCGTGAAGGGATTGTGCCATTAGCTTTAAGAAATGATGTAGTGGTCCTATGTGTCGTACTGTAGAAGATGCTACTCGAGTGATGGAAGTAATGGCAGGCTATGACCCAAAAGATGAAATAACAAAATACTCAGAAGGTAAAACCCACACTGACTATCAGCAACTTTTGATAAAAAATGGACTCGAAGGAGCAAGAATCGGGGTGCTTAGAGAATTGAGTGATGACAATATTGATCCTGAAGTAAAAGTCCTTTTTGAGCAATCTTTACTTGACCTTGATTCACTAGGTGCTGAATTAGTTGACCCCTTAGTGATTCCTGACTTTTCAACATTAAGACAAAATCAATGGTGTGCTGTCTTCCGAAATGATGTTGAGGCATTTTTGGCAACTTATGTTAAAAGAGATACGGTTAAAACTTTGGAAGATATTATTAGAATAGGAACAAAATCGGAAATTTCCAAAAATATATTAGCGGCCAACGCAAATAATACTGGTAGGTGGGGAGATGATGACACCGAATGTGGAAGTGCTTATACAGACTCAAAGAGAATTGCCTTTAGAGAAGCCATTGAAAATATGATGGATTCACTAAACCTTGATGCTATTGTTTATCCATCCTGGAATAACAAGCCTGCGCATATTGATCTATTTGAAGAAGAATATCTGGGAGATAACAATCAAGTTATTTCACCACACACCGGACAACCAGCATTTACTGTACCTATGGGGTACACAACCGGCAACTTACCGGTAGGTCTTCAATTTTTAGGTAGGATGTATGAAGAGCCTACACTTATAAAGTTGTCTTACAGTTATGAGCAAGGAACGCATCATAGACAACCACCAGTGGTAGAATAGAATGAAAGTCCAAATGATATTATTAGTTGTATGCCTCTCTTGGGCCTGTACCTCATCAATCTAAATGAGGTACCGTGGATCCATGATAGTAATAAGATATTAACTACCGAACCCTATAGAAGTCATCATTGAAACAATTAGCTAAAGTTTTACGAAGAATAGGTACTGCTGAATGTCTAAAAAAAGTAGTAACGCTTGAAAAGCAAGAATTCAAAACAAGCACTTTGAATCTTAGAAACCTTAAGTTGAATGCCACCGATATTATTGAGATAGCCAATATACTTCAGCATGATAATGACAATACTTTAAGGTCTATAAGCTTCAGTTATAATCCTTTAATAGGTGATGAAGGAGCGGCACTTCTTGCCAATAGTTTTCCAATCTCGATTAATGAAATTGGCTTAGTTGGCTGTGGAATTGGAGATATAGGTGCAATTGAGATATTACATTGGATGAAAAAGTCAACTACCCTAAAAATGATCTGCATTGAAGGGAATAACTTTTCAGATAACGTCAAAAGGGACTTCAAAGCTTTCAAAAAAGACAATCCACATATCATGGTTATTTTTTAAAGTGAAATACGGATTGGATTCAGTTTTTCACTCAAAATATTATTAGACATAAGATACCCTCACCTTCTTCTTCTTCAATTTCACATTATTGACTTTTGGCAGCAGGTCTTTAATGGTTGCCGTTTTCACTGCCACAAAAGCGCAGTCATTTTTAAGTTCTATTACCCCCAGTTCGTCTTTAGTCAGGTTGCCCTGCTTGAAAAATAGTCCGGCTACATCTCCTTTTGAAATTTTGTCCTTTCTGCCTCCAGAAATAAATAAGGTGCTCCATCCCGAGCGCTTTGGAAGCTCCTTTTTTGTTATACTTTCAATAGGCAAATCTCCAATGAAATCAGGCATTCTTTCACCTTCTCCTTGAAGTACATAAGCTGTTCCATCGCTGTTCATCCTTGCTGTTCTACCATTTCGGTGTGTGAACTCTTCGTGCTTGACAGGCAGGTGATAATGGATAATAAAATTAATTTCAGGAACATCAATTCCTCTTGCCGCTAGGTCGGTAGCTAATAATATTTGATGTGTCCCATTTCTAAACTTGATTAATGCCCTTTCTCTATCGCCTTGCTCCATACCTCCAAAGAAAGTGCCATGAGAAATGTTGTTGTCCATCAAAAAGTCACTCACACGCTCGATGGAATCTTTAAAATTGCAAAAGATAATGCCGTTCTGTTGGCCCAAATGGGCTATCAAATCTATGAGCGTATCGAGCTTGTCCTTGGTTGGAGAAATCACCTTTTTAATTTTCAGCTGGCTTATCTTTTCTTCTAAATAGTCAATGGTCTTAGGAGATTTTAGACCTACAAATTCAGGAATCTCCACACGCTGTGTTGCCGAAGTCAATATTTTTTTAGTCACGTTTGGCAGGAGATTCAAAATTTCCATCATCTCATTTTCAAACCCTATTTCCAGTGACTTATCAAATTCATCCAATACCAATATTTTGATATCACCAGTATAAAAGGCCTCTCTTCTCAAATGATCGGCCACCCTGCCTGGTGTCCCAATTAACACCGCTGGACGATGCTTTATCTCCATCCTATCTTTTGAGCCTGACCGCCCGCCATACACCGCATTTACTTTGAAGCCCGTGCCCATCTCGCGCATCACCTGCTCAATCTGAATGGCCAATTCCCTTGAAGGAACGATAACCACCATCTGAATATCAACACAAGTCTCATCCAGTTTATCAATAAGCGGCAAAAGAAAAGCCAATGTTTTACCCGTTCCGGTAGGTGAAAGCAAGATGACTTCATTACTGGTACTGATGGCAGACTGAGCCTCTATTTGCATAGGGTTCAATTGCTCAATTCCTAATTTAGATAATATGGCTGCCTGGCTTTTTATAGATGTGGACATGGGAAATAAAAATTTATAATCTTGCAAGTAACGAAAAATAAATGAGCTCTTGCCGGACCCGTTCCGGCTTCTCATGAGAATAGTCGAACTGAATGAGCACCTACATCTTGCCGGACATCGCTTTCGCAGAGCTTCATCGGAGCAAAGCATGATCCGGCATCTCAAATTAGAAATGCAGTAATATGAACAAGACCCCGAAATACCAACCTGGCGGCAGACAGGAATCCTATAAAGGGATAGGTTAAAATTTTTGTTTAATTTAGGTAAGAGATAAAAATAGCAAAGCTTTTTGTCCGATTACGTTAGAATCTAGTTACAAGTTATTCTCTTTAATATCAGCCTAATTCTAACATTATGCTTCTATAACTATATGAAAAATGTGTTAATATGTGGCGCAGGGATGTCAGCTACGGATCTGATTTCCTACATGCTTAAGCATGCTGAAAAATATAACTGGAATGTAACGGTAGGTGATATTTCAGTTGAGACAGCAAAAATAAAAATTGGGGGTCACCCTAGGGGGAAGGCGGTATATTTTGATTGCTATGATAATGACATTATGGAGCGTTATATTAAGGATGCAGATATAGTAATCTCATTGTTGCCTCCAGGAATGCACTCTGCTGCTGCAAAAATTGCACTTCAATATAATGCGCATGTAGTAACTGCCTCATATGCTAATCAGGAAATGATTGATATGCATGAGGAAGCAAAGGAGAAAGGACTTACATTTTTAAATGAATTGGGAGCAGACCCAGGCATTGATCACATGAACGGTATGCGTTCAATAGATAAAATCAGAGAAAAGGGAGCAGAATTATTAGCATTTACATCATATTGTGGGAGCTTGGTTGCCCCTGAAAGTAATGATAATCCATGGGGTTATAAGTTTACTTGGAGTCCCATGAATGTGATCACAGCAGGTAGCACAGGAGCTTGTTATTACAAAAAAGGCAATTTTCGCAGTACTCCCTATAATCGATTATTTAATAAACCTTCAGTAATTAATGTTCCTGGTTTCAGCAAGTTTGAAGCGTATGAAAATCGGGATTCCGTGGCCTATATAAAAAAATACAACCTTGGTGACATTCCAACATTAATAAGAGCAACACTCAGATACCCAGGTTTTTGTGAAGGATGGAATATGTTTATTCAGTTAGGTCTAACGGCTAATAACTATCACATTGAAGGGAGCGAAATTATGACCTATCGTCAGTGGGTAGCATCTTATCTACCTGATGATAATGCAAGCCTTGAAGACAAGCTTGCAGACTTCTTGAATATAGAAAAAGGCGGAACAATTTATGAACAACTACTTTGGACAGATCTTTTGTCTGACAGGCCAATTAGACGAGTAAATGGAACCCCTGCAGAGATACTTTTAGATTTACTATTGGATAAGCTAAAATTCAAACATGGTGACACTGATATGCTAGTTTTTTATGAGCGTTTAGAATATAAACTCCAAGGCGAATTATTTGAACACTTATCATATTTAGTCACAAAGGGTTTAGATGACACTCATACTGCCATATCTCGAACTGTGGGATTGCCTGCTGCTATTGGCGCAAAGTTGATCCTTAATGGAGAAATTAATAGCCGTGGTGTATTATTTCCATGGACTAAAGAAGTTTATGATCCCGTTCTAAATGAGCTGGCGGAACTTGGAATTGTCTACACCTCTCAAGAAAACAAGATTGAGCAGTCGCTATATGATTAATGATATAACAGTTATTCCTGTTACTTTGACATTACAAACCTTTATTAGAATGAATTCCCATTGGTTCATGTAATTGAAGTCGTTACGAGTGAAAGTACATCTCATCAAAATTTCGTAAATTCATTGCGCCTTATACTGAGGGAGAAAGACCAATTCATACGCCCAAGTATCAATGCCATGTCAATCAGAATTAAGCTATAATCAGACTTTATGAAACTAAAATTCACAACACCCCTACTCACCATTTTACTCTTAATAAGCTTAATGGGATGCGAGTCCAATAATGAAAATCAATTATCTATTAACGGCCTCCAAGAGCCTGTAGAAATAATAAGAGACGAATGGGGAATGAATCACATCTATGCTAATAATCAGCATGATTTGTTTTTTGCGCAAGGATATGCCGCAGCTAAAGACCGCCTTTTTCAATTCGAAATTTGGAGGCGTCAAGCTACTGGAACAGTAGCAGAAATTTTAGGTGAGCGAGAGTTGAAACGCGATATAGGCACTAGGCTGTTCAAATTTCGAGGTGATATGACAGAAGAAATGAATTATTATCATGCTGATGGGGAAGAAATTATCAATGCTTACACCCAAGGTGTAAATGCCTATATAGAAGAAATCAAAGCTACCCCCGATCAGCTTCCAATAGAATTTAAAATTCTCAATATAGTTCCTGAAAAATGGACTTCTGATGTGGTTATATCACGCCATCAGGGCCTGTTAGGTAATATTGGGCAGGAATTAGACATTGCTCGAGCAGTAGTAAAATTAGGAGAAGAAAAAGTCAAAGACCTCAACTGGTTCCATCCCAAAGACCCTGATATTAGTATTGACCCTAGTATCAATCAAGAACTGCTATTTGATGATATTTTAGAATTATACAATGCTTACCGAAAGCCGGTTCAATTTCAGAAGAGTGATGTGCTTCCAGAATACAGAGATTCAACAAGTGAAAATACACTCGCATCAGTCATAAAAGAAAATGATGCTGCGTTCTCTATTGGGAGTAATAACTGGGTGGTAAACGGTGACCTAACCGCAGATGGCAATACCTATATGGCCAATGATCCACACAGAACCATTGCCATTCCTTCCCTTCGTTATATGGCCCATTTAGTAGCTCCAGGGTGGAATGTGATTGGTGGTGGTGAACCTGAAATTCCAGGGATTTCAATTGGACACAACGAATATGGTGCATGGGGACTTACCGTCTTTCGTACGGATGGGGAAGATTTATATGTCTATGACTTAAATCCTGAGAATAATAACCAGTACAGGTACAATGGTAACTGGGAAGATATGAACACTATTAAAGAGACCATTAAAGTAAAGGATCAAGATGATGTGAATGTTGAGCTATTATATACTCGACATGGTCCCGTTACTTTTGTTGATTCTGTTAATAATAAGGCCTATGCCGTTCGTTGTGCATGGCTCGAACCTGGCGGATCACCCTACTTAGCTTCGCTGCGTATGGATCAGGCCAAAACCTGGGAAGAGTTCCGTGAGGCCTGTAACTACAGTCATATTCCTGGAGAAAATATGGTTTGGGCAGACAAAAAAGGAAATATTGGTTGGCAATCGGTTGGCATTGCGCCTATTCGTAGAAATTTCAGTGGAATGGTTCCTGTTCCCGGAGATGGCCGATACGAATGGGATGGCTATTTACCAATCATTCAAAAACCAAATGTTCTAAACCCAGCACAAGGTTTCTTCGCTTCAGCCAATCAGAATGTGACACCAGCCGATTATGAGCATTGGAACGCTATTGGGTTTTCTTGGGCAGATCCATTTCGAGGAGATCGTGTTGAACAAGTCCTTAGCGCTGGCAACAAATTAAATATGGAGGACATGAAGGCCTTGCAAGTTGACTATCAATCCATTCCTGCCAGTGTTTTAGTGCCTTTGCTATCTGATCTGCCGCTTACAGGTAAATCTGCTGAGGCACGGGACCGACTTAATGGATGGGATTTCAACTTAGATGCCAATTCGATAGAAGCGGCCATTTATGTAGCCTTTGAAAATGAGGTAAGCAATCTTGCCGCGTCCAGCTTCATTCCAGATGCAGGAAAGACTATAATGAGTCGGATACAAATGAAGAAAATACTGGACTGGATTACTGAACCAGACAGCAGGTTTAGGCCGAATCCTATCCAGAACAGAGATCAGTTTCTTATCGATGCTTTCAACAATGGAATAGCGTATCTAGAAGAAACGCTAGGCAATGATATGAATAACTGGCAATATGGACAGGAAAAATTCAAGCACACCTATATGGCGCATGCCTTAGGAGAAGTTGTGAATGCAGAGATCAAAGCAAAATTAGATGTTGGTCCTATGCCAAGAGGTGGTAATTCATATACACCAGGATCCACCGGTGGAAACAACAGACAAAGCTCAGGAGCCTCGTTTAGAATGATCGTGAATACAGGAGATTGGGATGCCGCTGTTGGCACAAACGGACCGGGGCAGTCCGGCAATCCTGAAAGCCCGTTTTATAGCAACTTATTCGAGCCATGGGCAAAAGATCAGTACTTCCCTGTTTATTATTCACGTGAAAAAATAGAGGCTGTAGCTGCAGATAAAATTGTATTGAGCCCTAAAAAATAGACTAATGTAACCCTTGCCGGATTCCTGCTTGGCCAAATTAGAAATGCACCTAACTGTTTGAGACCCCGGCATAAAACCAAGGAGATAGTCAATATGATAAACAAAGTCTATTATTATCGAGCAAAGCATATGCTTTACTGTTTAGTTTAGCCTAGTTCAAATTGTTTATTCATTTTGGTTAACAGATACCTACGAACTTACAATCGTATCATTGCCGCATATTTTCGTATCATAACGTATCAATACTATCGAATCATTATCGTATATTTACGTATCATATCGTATCATTTACTAAATGAAAGTATACAATTTTGATTTAGATTTTAACTGGGAACTAGTCAATAACATTAGCAAACTTGATCGGTTCGATGCTTCCTGGAACTCCATAGAAAAAAAAGAAGGACAAAGTCTCAAGCAACTTAAATCAATCGCTACAGTCAGGAGTGTTGGAGCTTCAACGCGTATAGAAGGCTCTCAAATGAGTGATGAAGAAGTTGACGTTCTCCTACGTGACCTTTCTATTGAAAAATTGACTGAAAGAGATGCCCAAGAAGTAGCTGGCTACTTTGAAGTACTCAATATTATTTCAGAATCGCATAAAGATATCAGAGTATCTGAAAATGAAATCAAAAACCTTCATAATATACTGTTGAAATATAGTGCGAAAGACCAATGGCATAAAGGTGACTATAAACAGCATAGCAACAA
>CAYGNU010000195.1:0-8132 GCA_964351175.1 uncultured Roseivirgaceae bacterium
GTTATCTACTTTAAAATCTTCGGGTATAAATGATCTTTTTGGTCTTGAAGGTATTTCTATCATGAAATTAAAATATTGAGTAACAACTATTCGCAGCAAACTCTACTGCTGATTATAATTAATAATTAAGATTTGACTAGACTATCTTAGGATTAGCCAATTTCGATTACTACATCATCCGTAAGTGGATGACCAACACAGGTAAGCACAAAACCTTCATCTAATTCAGATTCAGATAGACCCTCCTCTTCATCAAGTTTTACTTTACCAGATATGCACTTACCACGGCAGGCAGTACAAAGTCCACTTTGACATGAATAGGGCAAATCTATTCCAAGATCAAGTGCTGTTTCTAGTATAGAATTACCAGGTTCAACAGTGAATTTGTGTTCATCACCATCATAGATTACGGTTACTTCCCTTGATACAATTTCCCCTGATTCAGAAGTAGCTTCCTTTACTGCTTTGTCAATGGTACCAGAAACAAAACTCTCCTTAAATACTTTATCCTTTGAAATATTTTGTTCAGCCAGAAGGTTTTCAACATTCTTCATCATCCCTTCCGGACCGCACATTAAATATGTGGTGTTATCCCAAGTCGGAATGCGCTCAAATATCTTCAATAGCATGTCATGATTTAGCAAACCACTGTGGCCCTGCCAGTTCATTGGTGCATCATCCAAAATATGAATTACATGCAGTCTCCCTTCAAAATCTGTTTGAAGTTGATCAAATTGCTCTTTAAAAATAATGCTGTCTATGTCTCTGTTACAATAAATCAAAGAAGCAATACTGTTAGGCTCTTGATTAAGCATGGTTTTTATGATAGACATCATAGGTGTAATTCCACTACCTCCGGCAAACATGATCAAATGGCGCTTATTTGAAGCATCATAATCTGTAGTAAATACACCCATTGGTTCCATGACCTTCATAGTATCACCAACTTTCAAATTATCAGGAAGCCAGTTGGACATTAAACCTCCATCAACCCTCTTAACAGTTACAGCTAGATCTTCATCTACAAATGGAGACGAACATAAGGAATAAGCTCTCCTTACTTCTTTACCATCAATTGTGGTTATTAGTGTTAAAAACTGGCCCGATTTGTAATTAACCTTTTCAGCAGGCTGTTCGAATACAATGGTTATTGCATCCTTAGTTTCCTTAATTATATTTTTTACGTTCAAGTTTAAGTACTTACTTCCACTCGCAGATTTCTTATCTCCGTCCTTGTTCTTTTTGAAAAAACTAAATGCCATGTTCTAGATATTTAACCAATAAGTCATTTTTAAAACTAGAGCTCTACTCTTAACCCCAAAGTCTTGAGGAAAGTAATTCTCTGAATACACAACAAACAGATCGGAAACTGGTTTAAATCTCCATTGAAAACGAGCATTTAAATTCATGTTGTCTGCCTGTTCGTTATACTGTACAAAGGTAGTAAGGAATAACTTATCTGTGAAAGTAATATCGAATCTTGGACCAATTAACCAGAAATTAGTATCTGCAAATGGTTCTGGAAAATTATAGAGGTCATTATAATCAATCGATAGGGTAACTAACCCGTAAGGTTGGAAACGATAATTAACCTCACCCCTAATATTTCTTCTGTTACCATTAAAAAAACCTCCATCATCATAGTTGATCTCATATGAAAACACTTTTCTAGCATCAGATTCATATCTTATAGAAAAATTACTCCATGTAAATTCTTCACCTGTTTGCAACTGCCTAGAACTCAGACTATCAGGAAGCTGTCTGGTTGGATCAAAAGAGTCTCTAAGCTTCACGTAGTCATTACTATATCTTATTCTGAAGCTAGAGGTATTGAGATATGTTACACTATAATCTACACCATATCTCACATCAGTTTTTTCAAAGTTAGAATTGGTATAATATCGGAAATCCATTCCAGCACCATGCCGCACAACCTTTGAATTTTCAGGAAAGAAGTTTATATCATTAAAAGTTTCCAATTGAATGATGTCTTTTCGTTGAACAAACCCTGTTTCCGCATTATAGCCCTCTCCCACAGTATTTACCTTTCCTCTCAAACGTAAGCGTCTTGAATTATAGCCTAAAAACATACCAGCCGCATATGCCTCGTCTTTTTGATCTTGGTCAAAAGAACGGTAATAAAACATATCACCCTCCCAGCTATTGTCATTAGACAATAAATTATAATCAATACCAATCACCCTGTTATATTCGGTGGTCGAGGATATATCCGCATCTTGATTAAAACCGACTGCTTGTCTATTGACTGCTGTTATTCCTATATTAGATCGACCAAAAATTTGTCTATTGATTACACCAACAGAATAGTTCTGAGGTAATAATTTGTAAGTATCATCAATCTGATCAACTCCAGTAAGTCGGCCATTTTCACTTCCTTTCGTTTGCATATTCAAAAACCCGACACGCCAATTTCTACCTACCTTTCCGCTGAGTCTCGCACCGTAGAGTATGGGAATTTGTTGTGCATTGCCTGATGTATCGCTACCTATACCTATCCTTCTACTAAAAAAAGGTCTTGACTCACCAAAACCTTGCTGATCAAACAAGTCTTTATTTTCTAGAAAAAACTGGCGCCTTTCTGGAAAAAATATCTCAAATCGACTAAGATTTGTTACCTGTCTATCAACTTCAACTTGAGAAAAATCAGGATTTACCGTAAGATCTAAATTTAGTGAACTACTCAACCCAATTTTTGCGTCAAACCCTACTTGCGCATCATTATCTGATGGAGTCCCTTCTTCGAAATTCTTTGATGATGCTGCAGAAAGGAATGGAATGACTGCCACATTAGGGCCTGCCTTTTTAAGTTTTTTATCGAATATAGCCTTCCCTGAAAAAGCAAAACTAGATGGCCTATAACCTTGAGGTACAGGTGCCCAAGTAGACTCCTCATTGTTCTTTACATCTTTTCTTAAAAAGATAACGTTCCATTCATCAGCCTTGTCATTGTAACGAATAGTCTAAAAAGGAATCTTCATTTCAAATTCCCATCGATCTCCGTAATCTACAACCTCTGAAAACCATTTATTATCCCAGTCTGTAGAAACGTTCTGCCCATTATTCACTAAGCCTTCGCGTTGAATTCCCATAGGAGTTATTCCAAAGGTAAATCCATTTGTGAAGTCATTAAATGGATCTATATAAACACTGAAGTTATCATTGTTAGAGAAACCAAAATCTCTTCTTAAAGATTGAACAACGTGCCTTTTATCTGAATTAACATAGCAAATTCCTGCAACATAAAGATTTGCATCATCATAAGTCATCATCACAACCGTTTGTGAAGTAGCCATTAGGGAATCATTAGGAAATAAAGTGATAAACTTATCTGCTTTATTCGCGGCATACCACGCTTGCTCTGAAAGCACTCCATCGATAACGATAGTTTCTGAAGATTCGGAGATATTTAGAATGTATCTTTCGGAATTAGTTTGACCTGCTAAGGCGCCCGTTAAAAATTGAAACACGGTTATTACGAATAGAATTTTCCTCATTTGGTTTGCAAAGCTAGCTAATACATTTTCAGGTAGTAATAATTTTACATGAGTGGAAGTTCAATTTTTGTAACTTTGCGCCTTTCTAAGATTTAACTAAGAGAACTTAATTATGAAGCTCAATAATCTCACGGCCCTTTCACCCATTGATGGTAGATATAGAAGAGTAACCGAAGGACTTGCTCCTTACCTA
Source organism: uncultured Roseivirgaceae bacterium (assembly GCA_964351175.1). Taxonomy (GTDB): domain Bacteria; phylum Bacteroidota; class Bacteroidia; order Cytophagales; family Cyclobacteriaceae; genus Fulvivirga. The sequence continues at coordinate 3,709 of CAYGNU010000195.1, forward strand.
TCTGAATTTGGATTGATAAAATATAGGGTTCAGGTGGAAATTGAGTATTTCATTGCATTATGCGAGTTGCCATTGCCCCAGCTAAAGAATGTAGATAATAGTATTTTTTCTTCATTAAGATCAATCTATCAGAATTTTACTGAGGATGATGCTCTAAAAATTAAAGAGATTGAAAAAGTGACTAATCATGATGTAAAGGCTGTTGAATACCTAATCAAAGAAAAATTTGATGAGATGGGTTTGAGTGACCATAAAGAGTTTATTCACTTTGGACTTACCTCGCAGGACATCAATAATACTTCAATTCCATTATCACTAAAAGAGTCAGTAGAAACTCAAGTTCTACCTTTGCTAAATGAAGTAAATGGACTTATAGATGCTTATGCTGACGAATGGAAAGATATCGCCATGCTGGCAAAAACTCATGGGCAGCCTGCTTCGCCTACCAGGTTAGGCAAGGAATTTAAGGTCTTTAATGCTAGGGTAAACAAACAATTAGAACTATTGGCGACAGTGCCCTACTCTGCAAAGTTTGGTGGAGCCACAGGTAATTTTAATGCGCACCATGTGGCCTACCCACAGTTCGACTGGGTGGAATTCGGCAACAGCTTCGTAAAAAATTATTTAGGATTGGAAAGAAGCCACCCTACCACACAAATTGAGCATTATGATAATCTTGCTGCTCTTTTTGATAATATCAAAAGAATCAATACCATTCTCATTGATTTGAGCAGAGATATTTGGCAGTATGTAGCCAGCAACTATTTCAAGCAAAAGATCAAAGCTGGAGAAATTGGCTCATCTGCCATGCCACACAAGGTTAACCCTATTGACTTCGAAAATGCTGAAGGTAATTTAGGAATAGCCAATGCTATTTTTGAACACCTTTCAGCGAAACTGCCAATCTCAAGATTGCAGAGAGATTTGACAGATTCTACTGTTTTAAGGAATGTCAGTGTGCCATTAGCTCATACAATCATCGCGCTGCAGTCTTTGAAAAAAGGACTGAATAAACTGGAGCTGAACAGAGCAGCCATTGATTTTGACCTGGAAGAAAACTGGGCTGTTGTAGCTGAAGCAATTCAAACTGTGTTGCGCAGAGAAGGATACCCAAAACCCTATGAGGCTTTAAAAGAATTGACCCGCAAAAACGAAAAAATTACTAAGGAGAGTATCCACAATTTTATTGAAACACTGAATGTGAGTGACGATATCAAAAAAGAACTAAAAGTGATTACCCCTTTCAATTATACTGGGGTCTGATTGACTTTCTGCTAGTCAATGTAGATAGCTTATTATTCAATTACCAAAGGAAAATCCTGACCTCGAGAGAAGGTATGTGGAAACTGCATGGCGCCTTTATATTTCTTTGAATATTCTGGTACTTGATCATCGAGGTATGACTTCAGTTCATAGATGGTGACCTTTCCATCTTTTGGAGCACCATCGGCCTTGCCAGACAATGCCTCTAACAGCACATGTGTAAATAGTCCATGTCCTAATTCAGTAAACTCTGTTGCAAACTGCTCACTGCCTGCCGCTGCTAAAATATGGATACCTGTACTTCTGGATAATTGAGCCAATGCTTTCTCCTCTCCTGCTCCCCGTTGCGCAAGCATCTCCACCCCTCCTCCTGACTGACATGCATCAATAAATACCACCTGTTTAAGTGCTGCAATATTGGTTAATTGAGCTTGCATTTCTGTAGCAGTAATGCCGCTTTTATTCAACTTATCCTCACTGTAAAGTTTTACATTGTTGGTGGGTACAAAATAAAACTCATTTTCAACCATACTTCCATGCCCTGCATAATAAAAGAACAATACATCATTAGGTTTAATGATTTTTGATAGCTCCGTCAACTTATTCATAATGTTATCCTTAGTGGCCTCTAAGTCATAAAGAGTAACTAGCTCGATTTTATCATATAGTTTTTCTGAATTAGACATTATCAACTCCTTAAACCCTTTGGCATCTGCTGCGGCATAATTCAAATTCAGCGCTTCATTTTCATATTTATTTATACCTATAACCACTAGATATAAGGTAGATTTCAACTCCTCACCATAATCAACTTTGATCCTATATTTTTGAGACTCTATATTGCCTTTGCTCTTAGCAGTGGCCTCTATATAGTTTTGACCAGACACAAGCTGAACTACCTCATTTAAGACAATAGACTTACCGGATTTTACTTCCACTTTTTTATCTAGAATTACCTTGCCATTATGAATTAGTTTAGCTGAACTCACCCCACCTCCAGCATCTGATATTTTTACAAAAACATCAATTTTATTGGTTTTACTAGCTTCATTATTAGGCGGTGCTATAAACTCAATCAATGGTGGTGGGGACTTTTCAATTTTCTCTCTCATGTTGATTTGATCACCACCTCTATTATTAAATGTCTTCTTTAATAGGTCGGGCTTATAAAATTCATCGAAAAACTGATCGACACTAAAGCTCTTCATGCCTTGCACAAACGAAATACTTTGCATGGCTCCTCCAGTTGCATTGAAATATCCATTGGCATTTATAGCCATCCAGTCCTTTTGATTGAGGAAAATATAAGATACTAGTTCCTTACCGCTAGCTAAATCCCAAACTTTAACCATACCATCTTCACTGGCGCTGACCAGCATAGCGTTGTCTTTACTAAACTCTAATGAAGTAACTGAAGCCACATGGCCCTCCAGTTTCTTCTCTACTGTTCCATCTTTTGAACTTCTGATCTGGATCACACGATCTAACCCTGCAGTGGCCAGTTGGGTACCATCATTACTAAAAACAGCTGCATACACAGGTCCTTCATGATCTGAGATCCGGGCATTTTGCAAACCTGTATTCATATCCCAAAACTTGACCTTACCATCCCAACTTGTAGAGACAACGGTGTTGTTATCTGGTGCGACATCAAAATCATGAATGACATCAATATGACCAATGAAATTTCTAACCTCCTTTTTACTATCTATCTCCCATAATTTCAGGCTTTTGTCAAGCCCTGCAATGAGTAAATAGATATCATTATTGTAAAACTTTAGCTTATAAGGAGCACTTTGCTCAAACATCAAAGTTTCCTTGAGTTCACCAGTTTTTACATCCCATACTTTGGCAGTACCATCCCAGCTGCCTGTTGCCATAGTGAGCTGATCATCACTAAAAATAACACTAAAAATAACATCTCTGTGTCCTCTAAATTCTCTGATCATCTTGCCAGTGCTCACTTCCCACAACATGGCTACACCGTCACCCCCACCTGTGAGCAACCACTTTCCATCCTTTGAAAACTCCGTGCTCAGAACGGCTTTTTCATGACCAACAAATTCTTGAGCTACTGAACCAGAAGCTATTTCCCACATTCTGACTATACTCCCAATCTTACCTTTTACCAAATATTTACCATCTGGACTTATCCTTACATCATTTTTAAGACTGGTGTATTTTCTGATATAAAAATCCCAGCTGGATTTGTCATACTCCAATCCTGCCTTATCTGTCAAATTCAAAAACCCTTGAAAAATACGGATGAGTGTTCCATTTGATGAATCATATAGCCTCACCAATTTGTCATCACTAGACACGGCTATTGTCTTACCATCAGGACTGAAGGTGGCATCGGTTATTTCCTTTTCAAGCTCAAGATCTTTGGCCATTAAAAGCTTCTTCGTTTTAGCATTGTAAACTCTTAACGAATCTTCCGTAGTTATCATCAATTTATCCTCATGAAGATCAAGAGAAGTAAATTCTGATGGATTTGTATAGTATTCAGCCAAGGTTTCACCTCCAGTGGTTGACCATGATTTAAGATCACCACTATTCGCAGCAGTGTATATCGCCTGATCTGATTGAAATTTAATAAAAGTGCCACACCCTCCACAAGACCCAAACTCGGGCTCATATTTTTCCAGCAACTCTCCTGAAGCGATATCATAAATCATTACACTACGATTATCACCTCCAAAGGCTACTCTTTTATCATCTGGACTAAAGGCAGCATCTATTCCATAACCTAAGCCCTTATCAGGATTAACTTTAAATGTTCTTAGCAATTCACCAGACTTCAGATCCCATAGTTTGGCTTCCCATTCATAGCCGGCCGTAAGCAGTAGTTTATTATCATGACTCAAGGCAACAGAGGTAATATAATCAATATTTCCACCGAATGTTTTTAATAATTCGCCTGTGCTTATATTCCACATCTTAGCCGTTTTATCAGCACTGCTGCTGACAAAAAACTTACCATCCGCGCTTATGGCTATATCATTAATGGTTGATTGATGACCCAGAAACGATCTTAGTTCTCGACCCGTATTTACTTCCCACAGTTTGATGGATTTATCGCGACTGCCCGTTAACAAGTACTTTCCATCTGGCGTAAAAGCCACAGCTTTTACCGCTTCATAATGTCCTCTCTGTACAAC